>NZ_JBHXQN010000009.1:0-221710 GCF_042717785.1 Streptomyces sp. NPDC058619 | reverse complement strand
TTCAGCCACCCGAACATTCTGATCGCGTGATGCCACCCGAGGAACCACCTGGGCGGCATGTCACGAGAGGGCGAACGTTGCCTGACGCGGCACTACCTACTTCTTGCGCGACTTGGAGCACGCCCAGACCACGGCCGATCGGGCCTACACCCAGGACCGCAGCGTCTGGATTGGCGAGTGGCATACCCACCCCAGCAGCCGACCGGTCCCCAGCGCCCAAGACACAGCCACCTACCGCCAACTCCTTGACGACCCCGAACTCGCTTTCCACAGCTTCATCGCCGTCATCCTTAGCCCTCGCACATCGCACTGGCACATGACCGCCTGGGCCTGCCGCAACGACGTCATCACCCGAGTTCCCGTGCACACACTGCCGGAGCAAGTCGGCTATCAGTAGCAGCCAGATACCCGGCTTGACATACAACGAGCGCCCCGTCCCAACCTGGAGAACGCACATGGAGCCCCTGCCGGCCCCGAGTCCCACCAGCGTCAGGATCACTGGCGACCACTACCAGTGGCTCATCGCCTGGACCGGCTGCCTCACCCTCCTGCGTGAGAACGCCATCCATGCCGCCAACCCCGTCATTTCCGTCGGCGTCGAAGCCGACGACGCCGGCAACCTCGACGACGTGGTCCTGCTGCGCTGCACGCCACCCCACACCTACGTCCAGGTTAAGTACACCGTCAGTAGTGCCACACCCGTCAACGAGGAGTACCTGACCAAACCGAGCCCCACCGGTGGCCCGTCGATCCTGAAGAAGATTGCCAGGACCTGGCGCACTCTCACAGCCGACGGCATCGACGTTGACCTTGCGATCATCACCAACCGGGCGCCAGACCCGAACAATCCCCTCATCGCCGTGCGTGACTCCCGCACCCAGCTGCTCCTGCCGAAGGCGGCCGACGGCACCGCACGGTCGAAGACCGGCAAGGCACGAACCCGCTGGGCCGAGAACGCTGGCCTGAGCGAGATCGAACTCCACGGCCTGCTCTCCTGCCTGCGTTTCGACGTATCCCGAGAACTACCCCACGTACAAGAGCAGCTGCAGCTCCTGATGGCCGTCTCCGGACTTCGCCACGACAGCCATGCGGTCGATGAAGGTGCCAACTGGGTCGCCCAGCAGGTCCGCGACGGCCACCGAACCCTCACCCTCGACATGATCAGGGCAGCTGTCGACAGCCTCAACCTCAAGACGGGACCCGCTCGCGCAATCCTGTCGATCGCCACCCTTACTGATCGTTTCAGAATGAGGTTCGGAGTCGTCGTAAGCAGATGATGCTGCAGGCGAGTTGGAGGAGACCGAGGTGAAGGTCGGCTCGTATCTCGTAGCGGATTCGAAGGCGTTTGAACTGGTGGAGCCAGGCGAAGGTGCGCTCGACGACCCAGCGGGTCTTGCCCAGGCCGGAGCCATGGAGTGTGCCCCGGCGGGCGATCTTGGGCGTGATCCCGCGGGCGCGGATCAGGCGCCGGTACTTGTCGAAGTCGTAGCCGCGGTCTGCGAAGAGTCGGCGGGGCCGGTGACGTGGCCGTCCGCGAAGCCCGCGGATGCGGGGCATCGCGTCGATCAGAGGCATCAGCTGGGTGACATCGTGACGGTTTCCGCTGGTCAGGGAGACGACGAGTGGGGTTCCGTACCGGTCGACGATGAGGTGGTGCTTGCTCCCCGGGCGGGCGCGGTCAACTGGCGAAGGTCCGGTGTGAGCCCCCCTTTGAGAGCTCTGACGTGCGAGGCGTCGATCGAAGCGTCATCCATGTCCAGCAGCCCGGAGGTCCGCAGCTCGGTCAGCAGGACTTCGTGGAGGCGGGGCCACACGCCGGCCTCGGTCCAGTCCCGAAGCCGCCGCCAGGCCGTCACACCGCTGCAGCCGAACCGCTCGGCGGGAACGTCCCGCCAGCTCACTCCCTTGCACAGCACGTAAACGATGGCCCTCAAGGCGGCACGGTCATCCACCGGCAGTCGCCCGGGATACCGAAACCGCCTGGCCGGCCGCCCCGGCAACAACGGGGCCACACGTTCCCACAAGTCATCAGGCACAAGATCAGCAGACACACCCCAGATCCTGCCGACACCACACCCAACTGCCAAGCCCCGCAACCAATCTCATTCTGAAACGATCAGTTAAACCCGACCTGCTTGCCCACGAAGCCGACCACACCATCAACTGGGTCGAGCGGTTCGAAACCGACTCCGAGTACACCAAACGCCGCCCGCTCGCCCCCTCCACCTGGACACAACTTCAGGAAGAAATCGAGGCGGCCCCTGCCCACCTTCTTGGCAGCACCAACATCTCCGTGACAGGAAGCATCCGCCTTGCCCCCGCGTTCCTGACCGGCGCAGCCTTTCGTATGGTCAGCGGAGCGGACCTCGCTGTTCTCCAGCGCGGACAACTGTGGTCCACCAGTGACACCTACGACGCCGACTGCGACCCCATCGTCGAGGAACACGACATCGGCTACGGCGAGGACCTTGCCGTCGGCATCAACGTTACGGTCAGACCCGCCGACTTCACCCAAGACGTCGTCGACTACCTCCGAGAGCAGAACATCCCCGCATCCAAACTCCTCATCCTCACCCCACCTGCTGGGCCCAACGATGGCTCCGTCTCCGACAGCCACGCCGCCAACGCCCTCGCCGTCGGCATTCGCGACGCCCTTCGTCGTCCCACCCGCACCACCCCCCGAATCCATCTCTTTCTCGCCTGCCCCATGGGACTCGCCCTCCTTCTCGGCCACCGATGGAACCGGCTGCGCCCCACCGTGGTGTACGAAGACGTCCGGACAGCACAGGGCTACGAGCCAGCCTTCGTCATCCCTGCCTGATTGCAACGCGTCCGGGCACCACATGCGGAGGTGCGGGGGAGAAGGATTGCAGGTGCTCGCTGGTCATCTGCTGCTGCAGTCCCACCAAGTGCGCCATGGCTGAGTCCCGTTCCGCCTCTTGCTGCGCCCGCTCGGCCTGCCGACGAGACCGTTCCAGCTGTGCGTCAGAGGGGGCGGTTGCCCGCGGACGCGAGCCGGAGCGTGTCGTGCGACTCGTACTGGTCCGAGGCGCCCGCCGCCCAGCGTGGTGGGGGCGTAGAACGGTCCCATCCCCGAGGGAAGCTCGGTCCGCTCACCGCCCACATTCACCCTGGCCGTCCTTGGCCCCATGAGTGTTCGTACCCCTCGGGTCGAGACGCGCACGCTTATTCCGGGCACACCGACGCGGAATCCGAAGCCCTGGAGCCTCCCTCTCTACAGCAGGGAGTCTGTCACTGCCCAGAAACCGATACTCAGGGATCGCGGGAATCCAAGAGGTCAAGGGAAGGCAGACCGAGCCTCTCCCGAGTGGGAGCAGGCGAGGGCGGTGCGGAGGGGCTGGCGGCCCACTGAACGCAGAACTCTCGCCCTCGGATCGGCCACTGCGACCTGCTTGAAGGGCAGTGGCCGAACCAACCGCGCCCCGACGTCAGGGTCGGCGTGCTGGCCGCGCTGCTGACGATGGCCGGGGCACGGGTCGGACGGGCGAGGCGGTTGGCTTTGGCGTGGTCGCTTTCGGCTGGTAGGCGGCGAGGTCGTTCAGGACTGCCTCGACCACGGGCCAGCACATGTTCAGTGTGTCGCGGTCAGGGGTGTGGGCATCCCGGATCTCTTGTCGCGGATGGACGAAGTTGCGATACCTGCGCAGCTCGTGGCAGAAGCGCTCGACGTCAGCACCGATCCACCCGGCGACGTGGCAGGTCCAGATCAAAATGTCGAGGGTCACTTTGTCCGCTGATGTGCTGCCGAGTCGTGAGGCATCGCGCTCGCGGACCACTTGGACCATGACGCCTTCCAGCAGGCTGCCGAGCATGATGATGGCGGCCACGTGAGCGCCATTGGCGTAGCAGGTGCGTGCCTCGTCCAAGCGGTGTTGGAGCAGGGCGGCCATTTTCCCATCACTGATGAGATCGGTCATGGCTGTGCTGAGTTCGGCAGGGCCCCGGCTACCTGGGTGGGCAAGGGAGGTGTCGCAGGCGACGAGACGGGGGCGGCCGCCAGGATTCTCCAGGCGTGCTCCCTCGTAGACCAGAAAGGTGTTGACCGCGGAGACAACAGCAGGGAGCTGGTCAGGCTCGTCAAGGTATTCGCGAGGGTCGGCCAGGCGAAGCAGGACCCGTTCCAGCTCGGTGGGCTCTTCTCGGCGTTCGCTGAGCCGGGCGAGCGTCCATTCCATCCTGTACTCGCCGTTGTACTCCGGCACCCGCTGCCAGCCGGCGTGTTCCAGGAAGCGCGCGATCTCGAAACCCTTGCGGTAGTAGAGGTGGTCGTCGCCGCAGATGACGCGCGCGAGCTCCTCCAGGGTGTTGGCGTCGAGGATGCCGAGTGGGGACTGCGCAGTCATGCCGAGCCTTCCGTGCTGTCGTCGGTTTCGTCGTCTACTTCGTTGTCTTCTGCCTTGCGGAGCGTGTTGGCCAGATCGTCCGTACCCGGGTCCTCGGGTGCCTCCGCCGTGTCGTCGGCCAGGCCCTCGTCGGAGGAGAGGTCGAAGGGGGTCCACTGCACGCTGGTGGGTGTGGCGGACGAACGGGTCCGGTCACTGGTCCCCTCGAATGTGGCCGGATGGATGCCAAGTCGTTCGAGCTCATCCCACAGGCCTGACAACGCCTCCTCAGGGTCGAATCGGAACTCGCTCTCGCGAATCCGCCAGAACGTCCAGCCGACGCGTTGGAGTTCACGGTCGCGCCGTTGGTCATGCCGGATCTGCTCGGGTGTCGAGTGATACCGGTCGCCGTCGCACTCCACGGCCAGGCGCCCACGTGCCCCTACGACGACGAGGTCGAGGCGCTTGTTCCCTGCCGGATACTGCGGGACGACGTGATATCCGCGGGCCTTCAGGTGCAGGTAGACCTGCTGCTCGAAGAGCGATTCGAAGGGCTTCTGCGGCACATCGCCCGCTACCACTCCGATGTCTTCGGAGCCGGCAAGTGCGGATGGCGGGTTCTCCATATAGGACAGGAGGTTGAGTCGCATGTCCTCCCTCTTCAATCGGTCCGGCGGTACCGAGTAGAAGAGCCACATCTGGTCCTGTGCCCGGGACGCGGCGACGTTGTATGCCTGTCGTTCGCTGCGGGCACCTCCCGTGATGCGCGGCGGATCGGTGACGACCATCGACAGCAGGATGACGTGCCTTTCGTCTCCCTGGAACGACGCCGGGCTGCCCACACGAATCTGGTGGCGTTCAAGCATCGGCGCCGGGATACGTTCCTGGATGAGCTTTTCCAGGAGCTTGACCTGACCGATCGACCCCTGAAGGGTGATGACGCCCATGGTCCGGTCGCGGTAGTCAGGGTCCGCTACGAGCCTGGCCAGGCAGTCGACGATGGCCTCGGCCTCCTTCGGGTTGCGGATCCTGCTGTCGCGCCCCTGGGTAACGGCCCCTTCAACGAACTGGGTCACGAGGGGGTCGAGGCGCTCACCGCCGTACTGGCGCAGAGGCTGCAGCTTGTTGTTGTAGAAGGTCTGCGAAGACCAGCCGATGATCTCCGGCATGCAACGGAAGTGCTCCTCCAACCGGATCACCTTCGGGAAGAAGGTGGACAGCAACTGGTAGAGGTTGGTGGAGGGTCCGTAGAGCGTGCGCAGCCTCGGAGGCATGTCCGGCAAGTGGGAGACGAGCCGGTCATGGATCGCCTGATGCCGGCCCATGCCACTGAGCGGGGGCGCGCATTGCTTATCGTCCCCCACGACGATGACGCGGGGCGCCAGCCACAGCAGGAACAGGGCGTCCATGCCGGCCTGACTAGCCTCGTCGACGATGACGACATCGAACGCGTCCCGCCTGGGCTGGACCATCTCGGCGACCTGGGAGATGGGCATGACCCACGCGGGGACTGCTTCCTGCGCCGTCTTCATAGCGTCGTACGCCGCGGCACGGTATCGGCCCGCACCGCGCCCCTTGCCCTTGCCGTACGAGGACATGTGGTTGCGGTACGCCTGGAGTGCCGACCGCTGCTCTTGCGTCATGCGATGCAGACAGTGCCACCTTCCCCAGGCGGCAGCGAGTTCACCGGTGATGTCCTCCAGGTGACGTTCACACTGCGCCAGTTCGCCTTCGACCTGACGTTCGCGTCCCGGTGTGCGCTGACGGTGGACGAAGGCAGAGGCCACCGCCCAGGCCCACGCCTCCGCCAGCGAGTCCAGGCGAGCTTCCCATGCCCGGTCACCAGGGTCGTGCGTCAGCTGGTCAGCGAGCAGCGGGTGGGCCCGGCGGACGCTTTCGAGTAGCACGGCGCATCGACGCCGGCGGTGTTCACGCCGATGAGCCTCGCGCAGCGCCTCAAGTTCCTTGGCGTATCGGTCGATGTCCTGCTCCCGAACGGCTTGGGCGGCGGCCACAGCTTCGGTGGTGGGGTGGGAGCTGTCCACCGGTTTGCGCAGTTGTTCCTCCCAAGCAAGCAACTGGGCCGTAGCCTCGTCTGCCGCTCGTCGGCCGGAGACCGCAGAGAGGGCGCCGGTGAAGTCCTGCCATGCCGACCTGGAAGTGAGGGCGATGTGCACCCCGTGATGTACGAGCAGCTCATCGATGCGCTCGCGGCCGGCGCCGAACGTGTCGACATGGTCCAGGCGTGCGTACGCCTCCGTCAGCGACGCGAGCCGAACTTCCAGCGGCCCTTCGGATACGGGCACCTGCACTTGGCCCCACCGCTCCGCAAGTGTGGCAACGGCGGAGCGGGCGCGGAGGTGAGCAAGGGCGGCGTCGAGATCCTCCAGGGTTTCGGGTGAGTGACCGTTCACGGTGCACGAGTCGAGGAGGTCCTGCGCGGCCTTCTGCGCCCGCGAGGCGCGGAAGCTGCCGCGGACTCGCAGTTTGCCACCCGAGACGAGGTGCTCGCGCAGCGCAGAACCCGCCGTGAGCATCGCATCCCCTTGTTCCGTGGAGAGCTGCCCGGGCACGGTGACGCGCGTCATCCCCTGTTCGTTCAGCCGTTCGGAGATGTCGGCGAGTTGATCGGCAAGTCCGGACACGCGACGCCACAGCGCGAGGTTCTCACGGGAGAGTCGGTCGGTGAGGGCCTTGGTGGCCCACTTGCCCTCATCCCATTGTGTGGCCTGCGGAGACAGACCCAGGTGGTGCAGAGCCGTACGGCAGGAATCCACGAGAGAGGTCAGCTCATCGGTGACAGAGCTGTCGAGCCTGGCAAGATCGCCGCGGATGCGGACCGCCCCGGAGGACAGGCCCTCGTCGGTGACGCGGCTGGCTGAGAGTGCCTGGGCCAAGGCTTCGGGGGAGGGGAGGCCGTCGGGGTCTGGCAGAGTGCCACCGGCGCGTGGCTCAGCCGCACCGTCGCGCAGCAGGCTCAGCAGTTCCACCGCTTGCGCGGGGGACAGCGGAGGGACAGACGGGGTCGGGCCGTCAGCCGGCACAAGACCGATCCAGGAGTGATGTCCAGCGCTTTCTTGCACACGCTGCACAATTGCGGCGAGAGTGCTGGCGTATCCCGGTGCGATCTCCGGGTGCCGGTAGACCTCGGCCTCCCGCAGCGCGATCACCTGTTCGGTGAGCGCGCTGATCCTTCCCCGCACCTCCTCCCGGCGGGCGGAGAGTCGATGGATCTCGTCCTGCAGTTGCTCGGGGTCGCTCGCGGCGACCTGATCGGTGAGAGCGTTGACCGTGCGTTCCAGCTCGTCCGCCCCGTCCTGCCGTGCCGAGCTCAGCAGGAGGACGCACAGGTCCCGTACGGCGGGAGGAAGTTTGTCCCGCAGGACCGTCAGGGCCTGGTCGCGGGCGCTGGTCACCAAGACCCTCTGCCCCTGCGCCAGCAGAGCGGAGACCAGATTGGCGATCGTGTGGGTCTTACCGGTGCCCGGTGGGCCTTGAACCACCACGCCCGTGTCGTGCTCCAGCCGCCGCAGGACACTGCGTTGACGTTCGTTGGTCTTTCCTGGGAAGAGCGGGTCGTCACCGAATAGAGGCGGAATCTCGCGGCCGTCCCAGTTCACGCGCTCTTCGGAGTTCAGGGGCAGTACCAGCTGGGCGAGGCCCAGAGGCGCGTGTCCCTCGGAGGACACGCTGTCCGCGATCCGGTCGTAGAAGCCCAGCAGAGCATTGCGGTCCCGTGGACGCAGCACAAGTGCGGGAGCGTACGTGAGACGCGCGCCTGCTTCGGGCTCGCGGGGCGGCTGCCACTCGGCACTGAAGGACACGGGCCGTTGCAGTACCCGCTCCTGCCACTGGGCCAACTGCTCCAAGGCCTCAGATCCAAGCAGGTGCAGTGACTGGGCCGCGATCTCCTCGGTGAGCGCGGCCGAGCGTTCGGGCGCCCAGCCGTCATCGGTGTCGAGGAATGATTGATCCTCCAGCCGCACGGCTCCCTCGGCCATGAGCCGCACTGTGAGCCTGGCGGTCTTCCGGTCTACCAAGGTCTCCACGCGGTGGGTGAGCAGGTGACGGTGAATGGCGTCGCCACGTGGATCGCTCCAAGTCAAGAGCCCTGTGGCGAGCACGAGTTCTAGCTGATCATCCTGCTGGGTCAGCTTCTGGTGCCACCCGTAGACCTGGTCGTACAGCTCCCGAAGGGCTCGCTCCGCGCGCTCCCTCTCCGCCCACTTCCGCCAGCGCGTCAGCCAGGGACCGTAGGCTCGGAGTACCTCGTCGGAATCCTCTCGGCGGACGGTCTGCTCCGCCGCCTGTTCCCAGGACTGGCTGCCGTCCGCAGCTCGCACCAGTTCCCGCCCCGGTCCTTCAGCTTCAAGCGGCGGGTCACCGCCGTCCGCGTCCTGGCAGCGTTCCGTGGAGACCCATCCATCCAGCAGATCCGGGAGTGGGGGTGGCGATGTCTGCGGAACGTGGTCAAGCGTGAACAGCAGCCCGTCGAGGCGGTCGGACGGGCGTCGTACCGAGGGGGGCATGGCGACCAGCCATAACCGCTCCCTTGAGCGGCGGTCATCACGAAGTCGTTGGTTGCTGCTCTGAACGACCTCCTTGAGGAAGCCGATCAGACTCGCGGTCTGGCCGATGACGTCGGGGTTCTTCGCGTGACGTCGCGGTACGTTCACTTTTCTCCTCCCGGCTGGTGGCGAACGTTCCAGGATCGGGATGAGCAGTAGCAGGGGCAACCTGTCTCTGGAAAATGGCGAAATATGAGCTTCATGTGGGCTGAATCACCTTGATCCCAGCGAGTACCTCGTGGAGATCCGTCGACTTCCGGTACCCATGTCCCGATGCTCTTGGTATCCGTGGGGTCAATCAAGCCGGGAGTTCGGGAGAGTCGGTTGCGCGAGCGAGTTCCAGGCAGCCCCGATGACGCAGCCCATCTAAAGGGGCGCATGGGTGGGGATGACAGGGTGTAAGGCTGCTCGGTTGACGGAGTAGGGCCTTCTGGGTGCTTGCCGAGGGGGGCGGCACTCTGAGCAGTCGAGGGCTGGTAGGAGAACGCGAAGCGTCGTCGGCGACATCCCACCCCTTGGTGTCGCCCCCCTTGCTTCCAGGGAGCGACACCGGCCATGCGGCCCTCAGGCCTGTGGCAACACCCGCATGGCGAGCACAGAGCCGTCCTGGTGGACGGATACGGGGCCGTCCCACTCCGAATCCCAGGCGAGGAGGGGCCAGCTCCTGCGCTGGGCGTGGATCTCCGTGCGGTACTGCTCGACACGGCCTTCCGCGAGGTGGCGGAAGAGGTCGTTCGCGACCCCGGAGAATGCCTCGACCCGCGTCCTGTTGAGGCGGAACACATGGTCGGTGCCAACGAAGTCGATGTCGAGGAGCCGTTGGTTCGCGTCCTGGACGCTGTCGGTGGCGGCGTGGGTGGGGTCGGTGAAGTGGCGCTGGCCCTGCCGTTTGGTCAGGTACTGGGCCGTAGCGGCGCCGTCGCCAGCGAAGGCCGTCAGTCCGGCCGCCGCGGTTCGGGCGAGGACCTGCCGGAACCAGGCATAGTGCTCCGGCTGTACATGGAAGCCGAGCTGTGACTCCAGTTTCCGCTCGCCCTCGGCCGGCGGTTGGATGCCCGGGAAGATGTTCGCGTCCTCGATGCGGTGGTCAAGGCGGGTGCCGGGGGCATCAATCAAGCCGGTCAGTCGCCCACCAGTTCCGCGGGCCTGCAAGGCGTGCACCGTGAGCGCGCCCTCAGTGGGGAGTTCCGTACTGAACACGAGGGCCGGTGTCTCGTCCCACGGGCCGATGTGGACCGCCTCGACGTGCGCAGAAGCGGACGCGAGCTGGATGTGAGAGGCGGCGGCGTTGCTGTGGTTGCCCTTGCAGGCGATCGGAAGGACCCTCAGCGCCTCTCCGGGCTTCCATATCTCGGCGAAGAACTGTGGCCGGTAGCGGTAGCCGGATCGATGGCCCGAGTCACGGCTGGTCAAAGCCCAGCCTGCCCGCAGTGCGGTGTCCGCGGGGACGATTGAGACCGAGTGGTCCGGGTAGCGGCGGCTTAGGAGCTGCCGGGCAAGAGTCAGGGCGAAGCCGGTTCCAAGTTCTCCGGACTGGATCGCCTTGTAGTAATCAGCTGTCTCCCTCCCCTCTGCGGAGAGGGTCATGAACGAGTTGATGCTGCCGGCCAGAGCCTGGCTGTATTTCAGGGAACCCCAGTGCTCGGCGAGTCCACGGCTGGCGCCCCGCCGCGAGAGGGCGATGCCTTGGCCGAGGGTGTGTAGCACGTCCCAGGGCGTCAGCTGGACGGTCCGGTCCAGCTCCTTCGCGGGGATGGGCCGGAGCTGGGGCTTTCGCCGGAGCTGGTCGAGTTCCTTCTCCTCGCGTGCCTTGTCATCCTCGGCTGCGGCGGCGTCGACGCTGCCGACCAAGGCCGAACTGGAGTGGATCGAGATGTTCGACGGCTGGACGAGGTCCTTGAGTACGTCAGCGGCTGGCTTCAACCTGTTCCCCCTACGGCTTCCACGGGTCAGACCAACCTCGCAAGCTACGTGCTGCAGGAGGGGCGCACACAGGGCGTATGCGGGCACATGACGATGCAGGTCCCCACCGCCGGGAGTGGCGCGCTGGCAACCGTCTCTCTCAGGGCCGCCTCGCTGGCCTCGGCTGCATCCCGGGAAGTCGCAGGGAACGAGCCATGGCCGGCGGGCGCCCTTACTGACACGCGTCGTCTTGCCCAGACTGCTGCTCGAAGACGAGGAGGAACTGGGTGGCAGCACGCAAGAAGCGTCGGTCGGCATCGCGGAAGCGCCGGGAGGCCCGGCTCAAGGCGGGTGCCTGGAGCGGCGTCGCTGCATTGGCGCTGCTCCTGGCGTTCTGGTCGACGATCTGGCCCTATGTGGTGGGAGTGTTGATCCTCGGCGCGGTCGGAGGCGGAGGCTGGTGGCTGTGGAAGACGGATCGCCTGGTCCGGGGGAACGATCGGCGGTGGCGCCACGAGGAAGCCGTCAGGGCGGGCCATAGGACGCTCGCCGAGGTCGACGCGATGGACGGCACGCAGTTCGAGGCCTTCGTGGCCGATCTCTGCCGGCGGGATGGTTGTACGGATGTCCGCCGAGTCGGCGGCACAGGCGACAACGGTGCCGACGTGCGTGGACGGCTGCCCGATGGCCGCACGATGGTGATCCAGTGCAAGCGGTACAACCCGAAGCGGAAGATCTCCAATGGAGAGGTCCGTAACCTCCTCGGCTCGCAGATGCACTTCAAGGCCGAAGTTGCCGTCTTCGTCACCACCGCGTACTTCAGCGGCCCCGCCGAACGCTGTGCCCTGCAGAACGATGTCGTGGCCGTCCACCGTGATCATCTTGGACTGTGGAACAACGGTGCGGCGCTCCCGTCTCTTAAGGCGGTGAACGGCGCCGGTCAGGGCGACCGGCGGCAACGCGCCCTGCGGAAAGAGACGTACGAGTAGCTCCCCCCTGATAGCTGGACTCTGAAGTCAGTCCCAACCAAGAGCGGTCGTAGTTTCACGATGTCAGCTCGGTCAGCGCTGTACACAACAAGGTCGTGTCCTCGATCGCGCGGCGGCATGTCGGGTCGTCGAGGGTGAGGCGCTGTCCGACACGGAGGGGTGTGCGTGGGACGCGGGCCAGGTACTTCGCGTCGACCACGCCATCGTTGTGCGTGAAGACGTGACGTGCTGCCCAGGCAGCGAGGAGGCGGTCCCAGGTATCCGATGCGAGCGCGGTCCGCACATCCGGAAAGCCGGCGTCGGTGAAGAGCACGGCCATGTCGTCCAACCGCTGGAAGACGCTGCCTTTCCCGCGGAGCCGGGCATCTGCGTCATGCACGGAAGCCTTGAACAGGGAGGACGCCAAGACTTCGACGACCCCCACCACGTTCTCGATGGTGTCCACCCAGTTGCGTGAGAACACTCCCTGCTCACGAAGGGCAGCCTTGACATCTACGGGAATCGCTTCGAGTGCGTCCAGGCGAGCGGTATCGGCCTGGAGGGCATCGAGCGCGACCGACGCCGCCGGCAATTCGCCGCAGACGGGACAGTAGCGGTGCTCGCTGAAGACGGCGTACTTGACCCGGCAGCCAGGACAGGTTCGGATCCGTACCAGGCGCTCTTCGTCGATACCCGGAAGAGGGCTGGGGTAGAAGGGCTTCCCGGGCTTGTAGGAGAAGGACACCGGGCTTCTTCGCGAGCTCTTGCGGGCGAGGCCGCCGAAGATGTCCTGAAGTGACCGGTTGATGATCTGGGTGCCCAGATCCTCGGCGACGCGCAGCAGACGTTCCCGCTGCTGCCTGGTCATGAAGTCTGAATGGCCGCTGTGGTGGCCGCAGTAGACGCACCACAGCGTTAGGCCATCTGGAAGTCGTCCGTAGTCGTCTGCGTCGATACGGAAGGTCATCGTGCAGTGTGGGCACTCGCGGCCGAGGAAACCGTCGTCGTCGGTGGGTACGGTGACCTGGATCTCGAAGGAATCGCCTTGGTGCCCGAGTATGTGGGCACCCTCTGCCATACGGAACTCTTCGTTGTTCCACATGGCTGAATTGTGCCACTGGGCGCTGACAGTTGGGGTCTTCGTACGCCTCGTCTATGAAATGGCGGAAGCGCAGTAGGCGTTGCGGATACCAGTCAAGGGCTCGCGGTCGCGGTTGAAACGGAGCTTGTTGGTGAGGAGGACAGCCCATCTGCCCTGCTGCGGGCTGATCCACACGCCGGTCCCCGTGAAGCCGTAGTGGACCCAGATGTCCTGGTTGGGGTCGGTGCCGGGGGCGGGGTGCCAGAAGAGGCCGCGGGCGGGGGTGAGGTCGCCGGTGTGGAGGCGGAGCGAATCCTTGATCCAGGTCGGGCCGAAGGCGGTCTGGGTGGGGGCGAGCATGTGGCGGAGGAAGCGGGCCAGGTCGTCGAGCACCGAGAAGCTGCCAGCGATGCCGCAGACGCCGTCGAGGAGGCGGGCGGAGAAATCGTGGGCGGTGCCCTTGAGGTGGGTGCCGGTGGTCTCGTCGTACTCGGTGGGGGCGCAGCGGGCCGCCTCGGCATCGGGGAGGGGGCCGAAGCGGGTCTGTGTCATGCCCAGGGGGTTCCAGACGCGGTCGGTGGCGAGCTGGTCCAGGGGCTGGCCAGAGAGGTGCTCGGCGAGGTAGCCGAGGACGAGGGCGGCTCGGTCGGTGTACTCGACGGCTTCGCCCGGCGGGCGGTGGAGGGCCTCGTGGAGGACGCCGTCGCGGATGTCCTGGGGGTCGGTGCCGTAGAAGTTCTTCAGGTTGGCGCGCAGCGGCAGGCCCGCGGTGTGCGTGAGCAGGTGGTGGGCCGTGGCCCGGGCTAGGGGGTGGCCTGCGACTTCGTCCCAGAAGGTTCCCAGCGGAGTGTGTAGCTGGAGCTTGCCCTCTTCGACCAGGGTGCCGATCGTCGACCAGACGGCGAGGATCTTGGTGAGGCTGGCCACGTCGAAGACGGTGTCCAGCCGCATGGGCTCGTCCGGGTGGTCGGGGTCGAGAAGGCCGACCGCTCCGCTGGCCTCGATGCCGTCGGTGTTCCCGACCGCCCACACGGCGCCGGGGTAGACCTCGTCGCGTACGCCGGTCTGGAGGAGGTCTTCGATCCGGTCGGTGGTGTGGGTCATGGTCTCCCGATCGTCGTGGGCCGCGGGTGGTCCGCTGGCCAGGCTAGTCACGAGGCTGAGGCGGTGCCGGCTGCGCGCCGATCTGGTGGAGCACGCTCAGCAGGTCACCCATTCGGTCGGGAGCGCGGAAAGGTCCTGTAGTCACAGAGCGTGCCTGGGGTCGCTTCGGGGAGCGCGGCGAGGGCGCGCATCGGACGGACGAGCCGATCGTCCGGTGGTACCGGCTTCTTGCGGCGGCAGGGGCGGGACCGGCTGGTTCACCGGGCGTTTCGGTGGTGGTTGACGCAAGCTGAGGTTGGCAAACGGTTACCCGAGGCGGATGGAGTGTCCACGTCGAGGCCGCTCCAGCGAATCCGTGGTTTGGAGGTCGTCGCCGTGAGTGAACCTGTGATGGCCGCGAAAGGGGCGGCGGCCGACGAAGTGGCGATCCGGCTCTTCACTGAGGAAGACTCCGTGCAGGAGCTGACCTGTCTGCTGCAACGGGCGTACGCCGATCACGCTGCCGCCGGACGGGTGTTTTTCGCCTCGTACCAATCTCCGCAGGACACTGCTCACCGGCTGCGGAGCGGTGAGTGCTGGCTGGCGTTCCAGGGGAAGTCATTGGTGGGCACGGTCACTGTCGCGACTCCGTACGTGGCCCCGGAGGGGTACCCAGCGCCGGCTAGCGCGGGGTCATTCTGGCAGCTGGCGGTGGATCCGTCCCAGCGGGGGACTGGACTAGGGCAGCGGCTTTTGTCGCTTGCTGAAGCGAGGGTTACGGCTCGTGGCGCCGCGCAGGTCGTCATCGACACGTCGTCCCAAGCGACTGACCTCGTCGGTTGGTACCGCCGACGAGGCTACGCACCGGTGGGTACGTGGCGGTGGGATGTGACCAACTACAGCAGCGTGGTTCTCTTGAAGGACCTGCCGCCGCGTTGAACGTGATGGCGGGAGGCACGCTGCTGACGGCGGCCCCGGCTGGGGCTTTCGTTTGCAGCGTGCCTCCCGCGGCTGCGGCGCCTACTGATCGAGGGCGCGGGTCGCCTCCTGGACAGCGATGCTGAGGGCTTCGTCGAGGGCCTCGACGCGGCGACCTCCGGCATTGGCGACGGCGCCGGAGCCGCCTGCTCCGCCGCCTACGATGCGGGCGGCCGAGGCGAGGATGTGGCTGGCCGAGGTTCCTGAGCCGAGGACGCCGGGGGTGATCGCGGCGACGAGCAGGGCCTTGCCGTCGTGTTCGGTGCCGAGGACGACCACCGCGCGGTCGCTGCTGAGGCGGTCGGCGGTGCTGGTGGCGAGGCTGCGCAGGTCGCTCGCGCCGAGTCCTGGAACCCGCTGCGAGACGATGCGCCCCCCGGGCACCTGGCGGGAGGAGGAGGCGAGCTTCTCCGCCTGGCTCCGCAGGTCGGCCTCGCGTCGGCGGGAGAGGTCCTTCTCCGCGGCGGCCAAGGAGCCCAGGCGCTTGTGGAGGGTCTCGGCGGCCTGCTTCGGACGGGTGCCGAGGAGGGAGGAGACCTCTTCGAGGATGCGGCGCTCGACGTCGTGGTGGCGCAGGGCGCCGTGGCCGGTCAGGGCTTCGATGCGGCGGAGGTTGGAGCCGATCGAGCCCTCGCTGAGCAGCCGGAAGGCGCCGACCTGCGAGCCGTGGGCGACATGGGTGCCGCCGCACAGTTCGCGGGAGAAGTCGCCGATGTCGACGATGCGGACGGTGTCGCCGTACTTCTCCCCGAACAGGGCGATGGCGCCGGCGGCCTCGGCCTCGGCCCGGTCGGCGTGCCAGGCACGGACGGCAGGGTCGTCGAGGACGTGGCCGTTGACGGCGGCTTCGATCCGGGCGAGCTGGTCGGGGGTGACGGCGGAGAAGTGGGCGAAGTCGAAGCGCAGGCGGTCGGATTCGACGAGTGAGCCCTGCTGGCGGGCGTGATCCCCGAGCGTGGCACGTACGACGGCGTGCAGGATGTGGGTGGCCGAGTGGGAGCGCATGAGGCCCTTGCGGCGATCGGCGTCGACAGAGGCTTCGCCCCTCTCCCCGGTACGGAGCTCGCCTTCGACGACGCGGGCGCTGTGGACGCGGAAGCCCTCCAGGCCGTACCGGGTGTCCGTGATGCGCAGCAGGGTGCCGTCGTCGGTGCGCAGGGTGCCGGTGTCGCCGATCTGGCCGCCGGCTTCGGCGTAGAACGGCGAGCGGTCGAGGACGAATTCGATGTCGGAGCCCTCGGGGGCGCTGGTGGTGACGGCGCCGCCGGAGATCAGGCCGAGCACGGTGACCTCGGCGGTGAGGTGCTCGTAGCCGAGGAACTCGGTGCGCGGGAGGTGGGCGGACAGCTCCCGGTAGGTGTCCTGACGGCGCAGGGCGTCGGCGGTCTTGGCCTTGCCGCCGGTCTTGGCGCGCTTCTTCTGCTCGTCCAGCAGGGTGGCGAATCGGTCTTCGTCGACGGTCAGGCCGGCGTCGTGGGCGGCCTCGACGGTCAGCTCCAGGGGGAAGCCGAAGGTGTCGGCGAGTTCGAAGGCGGTCTCACCCGGCAGGGAGCCAGAGCGGCTCTCTCGGGTGCGGGTGATCGCGGCATTCAGCAGCCGGGTGCCCTGCGCGAGGGTGCGGGTGAAGGACTCCTCTTCGGCGGTGACGACCTGCTCGATGAGGTTGGCCTGGTCGGTGAGTTCGGGCCAGACGTCGCCGAGGTTGGCGATCACGCTGGCGGTGGTGGGGGTGAGGACGGGCTGGTCGATGCCGAGCAGGCGGGCGTGCCGGACCGCCCGGCGCATGAGGCGGCGCAGGACGTAGCCGCGGCCGTCCTTGGTGGGCAGGACGCCATCGGCGATGAGGTAGGCGATCGAGCGGGCGTGCTCGGTGACGACCTGGAAGGAGACCTTCTCGTCGGCGCTGCCGGGGTAGTCGCGGCCGGCGAGCTCTTGGACGGTGTTCAGGGTGGGCTGGAGCAGGTCGGTGGTGCAGACGTTCTCGACGTCCTGGAGGATCGCGGCAAGGCGGTCGAGGCCGAGACCGGTGTCGATGCTCTGCTGGGCGAGCTCCCCGAGGATCGGGAAGTTGCCCTTCTTGTCGCCCTCGCCGCGCTGGTACTGCATGAAGACGAGGTTCCAGATCTCCACGTACCGCTCGCCGTCGACGGCGGGTCCGCCCTCGCGGCCGAAGGCCGGCCCGCGGTCGTAGTTGACCTCCGAGCAGGGGCCGCAGGGTCCGGGGACGCCCATGGACCAGTAGTTGTCCTCCATGCCGAGGCGCTGGATGCGCTCCGAGGGGACGCCGATCTTGCGCCAGAGCTGTTCGGCCTCGTCGTCGTCCTCGTAGACGGTGATCCAGAGCCGGTCCTTCTCCAAGCCGTAGCCCTCGGTGAGGAGTTCCCAGGCGTAGGCGATGGCGTCGGCCTTGAAGTAGTCGCCGAAGGAGAAGTTGCCCATCATCTCGAAGAACGTGGCGTGCCGGTTGGTGCGGCCGACGTTGTCGATGTCGGAGGTGCGGGCGCACTTCTGGATGGTGGTGGCGCGGCGGTTCTCCGGGGTGACCTCGCCCAGGAAGTAGGGCTTGAACTGGTTCATGCCGGCATTGGCCAGAAGCAGGGTCGGGTCGGAGGGGATGAGCGGGCTGGACGGGACCTGGCGGTGGCCGCGGGAGGTGAAGTAGTCCAGGAAGGTGGAGCGGATCTGCGTCGAACGCATGGGTGTGGCCCTCACGGAAGAGTCGTGGAGAGGTGGGGGGTGATCACACGCCGAGCCGGGCCGAGAACGGGGACTGAGTGGTTCTCAGTTCTCCAGCTCGACGCAGATAGCTCGCGCCCCCACGGTGTAGACCATGACTCCAGATCCGTTGCTCACAGGTGGTGCAGCCCGCACGGACCGACGGTCCTGTGCGTGTTGCACCACCCAGAGTAGCGGGTCCGGCATCAAGATCGCTTGGACTTCTGGTGGGAAGGCTCTGCTCCTGCCAGAAGGAGGAGGAGTACGTCGGCGAGCGCCGCGGCGTGTGGCAGGACGAGATCGGCGCCCGCCCGGGTGAGGACATCGGGGCCGGCGAAGCCCCAGCCGGCGCCGACTGCCCTGATGCCTGCCGCTCGGGCGGCGTGGATGTCGATGTCCGTGTCGCCGACGAACACGGCGTCCTTCGGTACGACGTCGAGCTGTCGCAGGGCGAGCAGCAGCCCGTCGGGTGCGGGCTTGGGAGCCGCGTCCTCGAAGCAGACGATGGTGTCGACCAGGTCGAGGATCTCCGGGGGTAAGAGCCAGCCGACCCGGCGGCGGCTTCGCAGGGTCACGATGGCCGTGGCGACACCGGCGGCCCGAAGGGCCGTGAGGGTCTCGCCGACGAACGGGAAGGCCTCGGTGTGGAGACCGGCCGTTGCGGTGGCCGCGTCCCAGCCGTCCTCGTTGATCACCTCGCTCAGGCCGAGTTCGGCCAGCACCTGCTCGCGTGGCCTCGTCAGGGCTCCCGCGGGGAGGTCGGCGGCGGTGACGCGGCGGTCAAGAGCGGAGGTCGCGAAGCCTGCCAGAGTGGCGAGTTGGGCGCTGCCGCTGTCGAGGAGGACCCCGTCGAGGTCGAAGAGCACGGCCCGCTTCACGCGGCATCACCGCCCTGCGTGGGCGGCAGGTCGGCCTCGGTGAGCAGGGAGCGCAGGGTGACGCGGTGCTCTGCCAAAAGCATGCGGCCTCCGAGCGGGCGCTCCAGTACGCACAACGCGTGGCTGACGGGAGCTCCGGCGATCCGCAAGGTGCGGGCCATCTTCAACAGCTGGCCGCCGGAGCGGACCACGTCGTCGACCAGAACGGTACGGCGGCCGTCGAGTGGGGCGCCCTCGATCTGTCGTTGGGAGCCGTAGCCCTTGGGCCGGCGGCGCAGGAACACGGCGGGCAGGCCGGTGGCAGCGGACAGGGCGACGACGAGGGGGACGCCGCCGAGCTCGATCCCCGCGAGCAGCCGGGCGTCGCCGGGCACGAGGCAGGCCATGGCGGCGGCGGTGTCGTGCAGGAGCGCGGGGTCGGCAGCGAGACGGTACTCGTCGAAGTAGGCGTCCAGCCGGGCACCGTCGGCGAGGCTGAACGGGGCGGTGACGCAGGCGGTTTCGGTGAGCCGGGCAGTGAGGTCGGCCAGCGACGGGCTGGTGGTCATGCTCCTCCGATCGGGGCTGTGTCGAGCGTGGCGAGGCAGGTGTGGAAGGCGTCGGCGGTCTCGACGGCGGTGAGGTAGCCGAGTGGCCGGGTCGGGGTCTCGTACAGCCACTTCTCCTGCCGCAGGAAGGCGAGTAGGCGCAGGGCGGCCGACCCGGTCAGGAAGATCGGTACGGGCCGGATGGTGGTCGCGTAGTACAGGGCGGCGGTCAGTTCGTGCAGGGTGCCGACGCCGCCGCCCATCGCGACGATCAGATCGGCGTGTGCCAGGTAGTGGTTGATCCGTGCGCCGAGGTTGGGAAGGTGGACCGAGCTGGTGGCATGCGGGTTGAACGGTCCCCACTCGTCGTGCTTGTCGATCAGGGTGACCGCCGTGACCATGGCTCCCTCGGAGCTCGCTCCGCGGGCGGCGGCCTCCATCAATCCGTTGTAGCCGCCGTGCAGGAGCGAGTACCCGGCCCGGGCCAGAGACCGGCCGACCTCCTCGGCCAGCTTCTCCTCCTCAGCCGAGACAGGGACGACGCCGCCGAAGAAGACGGCGGTCAGGCCCTCGCGGGCCCAGCGGGTGGCCGGGCCCGCGAGGTGGAGTGCGTTCACACCAGCTCCTGGTAAGTGCGGTAGGCGCTGATGGCGTCGCCCAGGCCGTCGAGGGCCTCGGGGCAGGCCCGCTCTACGAAGGCGAGCATCCGCTCGATGGCCGCGACGACGTCGGGGGCCGTCGGCACGGCGGGTCCGCTGATCGCCGCGTCCAAGTCGCCCAGGCAGGCCCGGCCGATCGGGGTGACGGCGATCTCCTCGCGCAGCTGGTACCAGCCCCAGAACCGGGATGCCGGTGCCAGAGCGGCCTTGATGAGGTCCTTCGTCGCGGTGTGCAGCCGGTGCCACTCCGAGTAGGCGACGAACCGCTGGCCCCGCTTGATGCGCTTGTGTAGCAGTACGGCCAGCACCAGGTGTTCGATCAGCAGCTCGGTGCACGTACGCGGCTGGGCGAGGAACTCTTCGGCAAAACGCCCAGCCACCATGGTCGCCTCAGGTCCGGCGGGTGCCGGCTCGCGGTCGAGGATCGAGGCGGTGGCCACGGTCGCCCGCAGGCGCGGGAGGTGTGTGGCGGGCACGAGGTAGAGGTCGATCTGGTGCAGCCTGCCGCCGTCCGGGACGAGGAAGACCATCCCGACGCCGCCGAGGTCGGCGACGATCGTGTCGCGCCAGCCGGGCAGCAGGGCGCCGGCCTCGATGGACATCAGATCGTCCAGAGCCTTCACGAACGCGGGCAGCTGGGCGTCATGGACTCCGACGACGAAGTCGACGTCCGAGAGGCGGTCGGCGGTGCCGTGGGCCAGCGAGCCCCGGATCATCAGGTGGGTGACGGCCCGCGAGGTCGCCAGGATGTCGGCGAGGCTTGCCAGGAGCGGGAGCTGGGCCGGTCGGTTGGCATGGGTGAGTTCAGCCAGTTGCAGGGTGGGCATGCGCGTCCTCCGTTCGGATTCCGGCGGGGTGGACTTACGTGGCGGACTTACGGGGCGGCCGATCAGGCGGTGAGGGCGAGGAGGCGCTGCTTGGCCGCCGTCCATCGCGTCGCTGCCTCCATGTCGCCGAGCGAGGTGTGCAGCTCGGTGATCAGGTCGTAGGCCGCGCCCTCGGGCAGGGCGTAGGTGTAGAAGAGCCTCAGCAACATCCGCTCGGCGGCTTCCGTGTAGCCGAGCGCGGCCATGTTCCGCGCGGCCTGCAGCCGCTCGGCGAGGACCGCGTGGTCCGCGGAGGGCAGCAGTTCGGCGGCGTGGGGGTGGAGCGAGGGGTGCCGGGCCAGCCGCCGGTAGGTGTCGTCGGCGTACACGTCGGCGATCAGGTGGATGCGGGCCGGGCCGAGGAGGTTGCACACCCCGTGGGCGTACGTCGGCGTCAGCCGCCAGATCCGCCCTCCGGTCATGTGCACCTTGGTGCCGCCGGTGACCAGGAACGCCGACGTGTTCGTGTGCAGCGGGATGTGAAGCCGGTGCCGCTCGACCTGGTCGAGGTCGTCGTAATCACGGTGCTCCCACAGGAACGCGTTGGGCTCCAGCCGCGCGAGCCGCACCCACATGTAGTTCAGGCCCAGTTCGTCCAGGAGCGCGGAGGTGGCCGGCATCTGGGCCAGCAGCCCGGTCGGTTTGGCGGCGCAGTCGCCGATCGTCACGTCGGCGGCATCGCCGGAGGCGTTCATCAGCGAGGTCGTCCACCAGCCGCCCGACTGGTAGGCGCCGTACTCCGCCTTCCAGGGGGCCTGGACGGTCAGGGCCTCGTGGCGCATCCGTTCTAGTTGAGCGAGATCGACGGAGTCCAGCTGGGCGATCTGCCCGGCCAGAGCGGTCACGGTGTTGTCCATCAGTTCCCTCCCGTTGCCGGCCCCGAGTCGTGAGCCGGCGGGCACGTGGTGCTGGATGGGGGGTTGCTCGGGTGGCGCTGTAGCCGCGCTCCCGGTCTCACGCTTCGCGGTCGGCAGTACACGGAAAGCGAAGTGCCGCTCAGCATGGCGACGCGCCGGAACGCATGGATACGACGCCACTGCCGTCGCGAGGCCGTCCTCATCCCCGCCCTGAAGCCCGGTCCACGTCGTGGTGCGTCATCACCACCGTCATGGCTGCCGTCATCTGCTCGGTGAGCCGCCGGAAGGGGTTTCCCGCCGATCGGCCGGGGCTATCGTCAGACCAGACGAACAGGGACCGGAGGGGATCTGCGGTGGCTGAAACTCCCACGCTTTTACGGGTCTTGACGCTGCGGAGGCACTGGCAGGTCTACAAGACCTTTCTGCTCCGGTTCGAGGAAGCGGCCCATCGCTTGGCACTGGACGAGAACGACCCATCGCTTGGTGGTCTGTCCGTGTCCAAGCGGCAGTTCGAGCGCTGGTACGGCGGCGCGGTGAAGACCCGCCCGTACCCGGACCAGTGCCGGGTACTGGAGGCCATGTTCGGCGTCGGCGTCGATCTCCTCCTCGCACCTGCACCCGCGCCCGCCGCCTCACCGACGACCCCGGTCCAGTCCTCACTCGTCATCCCACCGCCGCGGCTGAGCTCTGTCCTCCTCCCGTCCGAGCAGGCACAGGTGCTGCCTGCCGGCGGTCCGTTCAGCAGCGAGACCCGCTTCGAGGCGGGCACCACGGAATTGGAAAGGCAGGTTGCGATGGCGGCTCGTCGCGCTCCGGTTCACCGCGATGGCGGAGGGCAGCAGTGTCGGACCGGAGACCCTGGGCCAGATCCAGGACGAGGTGCGACGGCTGACCGTCGCGTACCCGAAGCTGGCGCTGCCGACCTTGCTCGGTGATCTGGTCGAGGTACAGGACCTCACCTTCCGGCTGCTGGAACACGGCCGGGTCAAGCCACTACAGGCCCGCGAACTCTACCTGCTCGCCGGGATCACCTCGGGCATGCTCGCCAAAGCCAGCCACGACCTGGGCAACCCGAGCGCGGCGATGATGCAGGCCCGCACCGCATTCGTGTGCGCCGACAACGCCGACCACCACGCCATGCGTGCGTGGGTCCGCTCCCTGCAGTCCCTCATCTCCTACTGGGCCGGTCGCCCATCCGAGGCCGCCGACTACGCCACCCTCGGCCAGAGCACCGCCGGGAGCGTCCGCGGTACCACCGGCGTCTGGCTGGCCTGCCTCTCCGCCCGCGCTCACGCGCTCCTCGGCGATGGCGAGGCCACCCGCGCGGCAATTCGGCAGGCCGAGGAGGCCCGCACGATTCTCGAACCCGACGACCTCGATGCCTTCGGCGGCATCATGACCTTCCCGGTGCCCCGCCAGCTGTATTACGTCGCCGAGGCCACCGTGCACCTCGGCGAGGACCCCGCACTCGGCGAGAGCCAATCGGAGGCCGCCGTCGCCGCGTACCGCAGTGCCACGGAGGACGAATGGGCCTTCGGCGACGAGGCCGGCGCGCAGACCGACCTCGCCCTCGCCCGCATCGCCCGAGGAGAAATCGAGGGCGCCGTCGAGGCGGTGCAGCCCGTGCTCGACCTCCCCATCGAGCAGCGGAACTTCGGCATCACCAGCAGCGCCCAGCGGGTCCACACCGCACTGCAGGCCGAGGGCCGGCGAAACCGAGGCGCGGCAGCAAGCCTGCGTGAGGAGATCGAAGCCTTCACGGCCACCCCGACATCGGTCCTCGTCCGATGACCCCGCAGGTAGGCTCCGAAGGCATGACCCCAGTCAACCTAGCCGGCCCCCGCCTGGCGCTGCGCGAAGTCGAACCCGAGGACACCGCTGACCTCCTGGCCATCTACGGAGACCCCGAGGCCACCCGGCACCTCAGCTTCGAGCCCCGCACCCGCGACCAGGCCCAGGGGATCGTCGACCGGTCCATCGCCTCCGCGAAAGACACCCCGCGAACCGAGTACTGCCTCGCCATTACCCCGCTCGGCGAACACCGGCTGATCGGCTACGCGCGCCTGGCGACCGAACCTCAGCAGGCGGCCACCATCGGCTTCGCCTTGAACCCCGCGGAGTGGGGCAAGGGCCTCGGCACGGAGACCGTCCACCTGCTGTGCACGCTCGGCTTCAAGGCCCTGGGCCTGCACCGCATCTGGGCTGCGCGTTCGCCACTCAACGTGGCATCCGCGCGCACCCTCCTACGAGCAGGCATGACCGAGGACGGGCGGATCCGCGATCACGTCTTCGTTCACGGAGCCTGGCGAGACTCGATCACGTACTCGATCCTGGAGCACGAGTGGACACCGATCGACGCCCTGGAGCCGGGCACCGTTGACGGAGCTCCGGAGGGCCTGGCCGCCCCTGACGCTGACAGTGGACAGGGGACGTGAGCTGGTGCTGCCCGGCTTGGGCCTGCCGTGCGAACCGGTGATCCCCGGCATCGCCGAGTTCGCGCGCGGTGGCCTGCCGATCCCGCCGGCCACCGACGACGGCAACCACTGGGTCGACGGCACCTGCTGGCTGTACTACGGACGGCGCCGGATCCGCGTTCTGTGGATCGGTCCGGTCAGCGACGCCGGAGCCCAGGCACCGATGTACGCCTGCGGCCCCTGCATCGAGGAGCTCCAAGAACGAGTCTGGGACTCCTATCAGCTCCGCGACAACCCCGGCCAGCCTGGGCAACGTCCAGAGTGCGGCCGGGATGGCAGGTCGATTGCCGGAGACCGGGGTCGTCACCGACGCAGCCGGGCGTGACCGGGCCCGGCGAGGCACAACGCCTCTGGGGGCCAACGCGTTTCGGTGTTGCCCCCAGAGGGCGCTATGGGGTCAGGCGCGTGGAGCTCACGGGAGATCGCGCTGCTCCCATATGGCTGCCATTTCCGTTAGGGCAGTCATTGCGTGGGCGATGGTTTCGCGGGTGACGGGGCGGCCCGGAGACTGGTACTGGGGGTCGAACCGGGCGAAGGCCCTGGAGCCCCGTGTCTGTGCCAGGGTCGGTACGACGTCGCACAGGAGATTGGTCGCGACCATGCGCTGCCGCTTGTCTTCCTTCACGCGCGCCGCACGCTCTTGCCAGGCCTGGATCGGGCTCAACTCGCCGCTGATGACGCGGTCGGCGAGTTCGGGGTCCTCGATGCGCAGGCGGGTCAGGTGCTCCTTCTCGGCCTGCGCGCGTCCCACGCTGTGGCGTGCGGCCTTGTAGGCATCGTCAAGGCTGACCGCGCGAGTAACAACGGAGTCCACGAGCGCGGGCTCGTGCTGCATGACGTACCGCGCCAGGGCCATCCGGTCGTCGCCGCCGGTCTTTTCGCTGAGGGAACGCGCCGAAGCGTCAGACAACTGAAGTCCACTCGTAGCGGCGTATGCGTGGGCCTCGGCGGCAATCATCGCCGCCTGTCCCGAGGTCAAGTTCCGCTGTCGGATGTTGATCGACAGGACATATGTGCCGGGGGCGTCGCCCTCGTAGGTGGTGAAGCGGGGTTCGACTCCGAGGGCCTTGCAGACGGCGAGGCGGTGGCGGCCGTCGAGGAGCACTCCGTTGGCGTCGAGGACGATCGGGTGTTGCAGGCCGGTGGCCTTGATGGAGTCGGCGAGGTCGCGTAGTTCGGACTCGGTAAGCGGCGGGAACAGTTCGGCGATGGGGTGGACCTTCAGAGGGTGCTCCTTGTCGAGTGGTGTACCGGCGGTACCGCGTGGGCGCCGTTCGGCTTGGTGGGACGGGCTCGGGGCTATGTATCAATGGTCTGGAGAATCCCCGGTTTGGCTGACCGGGGATCGTCGGCTAACTTCAGGCCGCCTTTGCTCAGGTCAACGCCGGCGGACGGTGTCGTTCGCGGCCCTGCTCGGGGGTTGCGCCGGCGTCAGGGACGGCGTGCTGCGCGTGGTTCGGGTGGGGGTGTCCTGGAGGCTGCCCGGATTAGCAGGCAGGTGGGCGAGGCGGCGGAGGCGCCAGACGAGGACGTCGCTGACAGATGTGGTGCTGGCCAGCTCCCGATGCCGCGTGGCTTCTGCGAGGAGGTGGGTTGGGTTGTGGCCTGCGGCCTGGGTGTCGGCGAGTGTGGCCGCCAGGGCGGGCCAGCCCGGCTCGGCCAGAACTTGTTCGGCAATCTCGGGCAGCGCCTGGCGTAGGACGACTGCCTGTCGTCGCTGCAGTGGCAGGGAGCGGCCTCGCTGGTGGAGCACGGACATCGGCTGGGCGGCCGCGATCTCGTAGGCGGCGCGCAGGTGTTCGGCGGCTTGGTGGGCGGCTTCGGCTTGCTGGGCGTGGTGTTTCTTGGCGTGCCACTTCGCCGCCGCGGTGACGAGGAAGAACGCGGTGTCAATGAGCATGGCGGTGGTGGCGCCGTCCTCTCCGCTGCCGAGGGCTGGTCCGCTGTGGGCGAGGTCGTGCGCGGCCTGGCGCAGGGCGTGGTCGTGTCCGCGTACGGCGCGGACGTGGGAGCGGGAGGCCCGCTCGAACGTGAAGGCTGCATCCCGGAGTTCTCGGTGGGTGTGGGCGCTGGAGGTCTTGGCGAGCGCGTCGAGGACCTCGCCGGCTGCGGCGATCTGGGCTGCTGCCGTGCCGTCGTCGCCGTGCTCGATGAGCAGCAGTGCTTGCCAGGTCGCCGTGGTGGCGCGGCGGCGGGCGTACGCCGGGCCGGTCACCGGCGGGAGAACCGGCTGCTCCAGTGAGACGCCCTCGTCCGAGGAGTCTTCTGCCGGCAGGGTCCAGCGTTCGCGGATGCGGGGCAGGGAGAGATCTGGGGCGAGCTTGGAGCCGGAGTAGAAGACGGGCGCGCCGTTCTTGTTGCGGTCGTAGGGCAGGGCCACGGTGTAGCCGAGGAGGTCCCCGGACGGTGCCACGCGCTGCTTTACGAGGACACCGGCATGGGTGAGGCGGCCGAAGAACTCCTCCTCGCTCCGGGCACCGGCCGCCGCGCGTCGGACGCTCTCGCGCAGTTCCTCCCTCGGGGTGCGTTCCCGCTGGTGGCGGTCGGCTTTGTGGCGCTCGGCGCTGGTGGGGCGCTGGGCTGCGGTTCCGTCACCGGTGTTGAGGCGGCGCAGGCCGTAGTCGGCCTCGACGAGACGGGCTTCGGCCTGGGAGCGCTTGGCTTCGTTGTGGCGGCGGGGCCGGCGGCCGTCCTCGCGGACGGTGGTGGCGATGATGTGGATGTGGTCGTTGGCGTGGCGGACGGCTGCCCAGCGACAGGCGGCGGTGTCACCCTCGGGAGCCATGCCGGTGGCGGCAACCATGCGGCGGGCGATGTCGCCCCACTGTTCGTCGGTGAGGATCGGGTCCTCGGGCGCGGCACGTACGGACAGGTGCCACACGTGCTCGGTGGGGCGCCGTGACTTGGGCAGGGCTTCGACGGGCTGGTCGAGGAGCCTTTGCAGGTCCGCGTAAGTGGCTTTCGGGTTGCGCCCGGGGTCGGGTACGAGGCTGTCCCAGGCCGCCACGAGGTGCGGGTCGGTGTGTTCCTCGTGGGTGCCGGGGCCGAAGAGGTAGCGGATCAGGCCGATGGTGCGGGTGCCCATCTTGTGGACGCGGGGGATCATCCGGCGGGAGTCTCCGTCTCTACGTAGCGCTGGGTGAAATCCTCCACGCGCTCGGCGGTCCGTTGGAGGACGTCGAGGACCGCCTTGGCGTGCGGGGCGTCGGCGCCGGAGTTCAGGACGGTGGCGACCTGGTTGAGGTTGTTGCCGATCTGACCGAGGGCCCGGCGCAGCGCGAACAGCTCTCTGACCATCTCCCGGTGGGTGGCGATCTCGGCTTCGGTGTGTTCGAGGTCGCGTGCGGCCTTCAGGGCAGAGTGGGCGAGGAAGCCGGCGATGCTCATGCGGCAGGCAGACGCGGCGTGGGTGAGGAGTTGGAATTCATCGTCGTTCATGCGGCAACTGGGCTGGTGCATGCGCTTCTTCTCGGCGTGCAGACGTTCACGCTGGTGCGCGTGCAATGTCGTTGGGGTGGTGTGCGTGCAGCGGCGGGTGTGGCAGGTGTGCTGTCCCTCCGTCTCGTGGTGCGGTCCGGCCTCGGCAGCATCGCGAAGGACCGGCGCCCCCTGGTACCGGTCCGCTCCCGCCACCCCTGGGGCGGGGGAGCCCAGAGCATTGCTCCCGACGGGAGCAATGCTCTGGGTACAACTTGCTCCTCCTGAGGCTGGAAGCGAGGGCATGTGCTCGTCGTGGCTGGGACGGTCGTGCGGTGGGTTGTGCATGGGTGTCCTTGAAGCGGTAGAGGCTGGTCGTGTGAAGGGGCTGTTGGGCGGGGTCGACCGGTTGGGGACCGCTCGCTCGTGACGCGAGACGCTGCCGGTGCTGTCCGGGGACCGGGCGGGGACGGTCCCCGATTCGGCAGGTGCTCGGTCCCCAGTGGCATGGGCGTGGGGACCGGTCCCGTCTCGGTCCCCGTAGTCGTGGGTGGGGACGGTCCCCGACGTGGTGACCTGACGGTCCCCGAACTGTCGCGGGGCGGTCCCGGATGGTGGGGACCGTGGGGACGGTCCCCACTGAGGCGGGGGATGTCAGGGGGGTGACCTGCGGAAACAGCGTTGGGGACCGGCCCCCGTGGTGCCCGACGCGCGCAGCGCAATCAGGGGACGGTCCCCGCTCGACTGCTGTCGGTCCCCTCCTGGGGGAGGCCGCTGTCAGGCGGGACCGGGGCCAGTTTGGGGACCGGGACCGGGTTGGGGACCGTGATGGGGACGGGACCGGGACCGGGGTGGGGACTGTCCCCGAACGGCTTGGGTCAGTGGTTTGGTCCCCACGGTGATGGGGACCGGCCTGGGTGGGGACCGTGGTCGTCAGGAGCCCGACGGCTGGGCGCGTCGGCGGTCCGGGCCGGTGAGGATGACGCGGGTGGTCATCTCTGCCAGGCGGGAGGCGACGCGGTCCCCGACTGCGTTGCGGAGTTCCGCGATCGGCAGGTTGGTGGTGATCAGGGTCGGGAGCATCTCGGTGTAGCGGCGGTTGATCAGCCGGTACGTCAGCTCCTCGGTCCACTCGGACTGCTTGGCCGCGCCGAGGTCGTCCAGGATCAGCAGCGGGCACCGGCCGAGCTCCTGGATCTCCCGCTCAGGGTCGTGGTTGGGCCGGGGTCGGAGCTGGGCGTAGAGGTCGGCGGAGGTGACTGCCTGCCAGCGCAGGCGGACTCCGGCGGCCAGCAGTGAGCGGACGGCTCCGTAGGCCTGATGGGTCTTGCCGATGCCCGTGGGCCCGGCGATCAGCAGCGAGGGGCCGTAGGCGATGCCCCGCGTACCGGCCGGACCGTTCCGCCCGGCGCCGGTCACCGCCTCCACCCAGCCCAGGACTTCGGGTTGGCTGGCGAGTGCCTCGCGGTAGCGGGGCGGGATGCGGCGGTCGGCGAGTTCCAGGGCCGTCACCGGCTCCACCGTGGGCCCGGCGGGTGCGGCGTCGGGGTCGATGCCTTTGGCGGCGAGGATGGCCTGGAGACGGGCTGCCAGGGCGCCAGCCCGCTGGGGTTCGCGGGTCGCGGTGGTCACAGCTGGCCTCCGTAAGCGGCTTCGGCGTCAACGGGGTTGGTGTACGGCTGAGGGGCCCGGCGGGCGCCAGCAGTGGCCTGGGGCGGGTTCATGGCCTCGTTGACCAGGCTGGGCAGCACGCTTGGGTGGAGGCTCTTGACGCGCATGCGCTCGACCCCGGCTCGGACGTGCTCTGGGTCGATGCCTTCGCGCAGCAGCTTGCCGATCTCCCGGCCGACATGACCCAGAACGCTCTCGGGGGGACGCTTCCCGCATGCTGCGGCGTACTCGCCGACCAGCTGCTGGGTCGTGACGGTCTGGGGTGGGGTGGGGGCTCCAGCTCCCCCCAAGGGGGATCCTAGATCCCTGATCCTAGATCCTAGATCCGGACGGTGAGGGCTCGGAGCGGGCTCCCGTACTTCTCCCTGATGCTGCCCGGAGGGCTCATTGAACCCGTCTTGACCTGCGGATACGGGGAGCATCGAAGCGGCATGAGGTGTGGGTGCGAGCTCCGGGACGGGCGCCTGATGGTGCACGGACGCCTCACGGAGCCCTCCCTGCGCCAGCGGTGAAGTCAGGGGTACCCGGCCGCCGTCGTGGTAGGGGCAGTTCGGGTGCCGGACACCGCTGGGGCGGTTGACCTTCTGGTGCTTGGAGAAGGTCACGATGTGCAGGTACCGCTTGCCGTCCTCCTCGCCCTCGTACCGGCAGATGAGTTCGTTGCCGGCAAGCTGGGTGAGGTCGTCCTCGACCTCGATCGGGCCGTGTTCGGGGCGCAGGGACCACAAGAGGCCCGCGATGACGGCGGACTGGTCACGGAACCGGCCGTGGTCGTCGGCCTGGGTGAGCAGGCCGAAGAACGTCCGCTCCGCGGTGATGCTGACGGCGGCCAGCGATTCGGAGCTGAAGGCTTCCGGCTTGATGGTGCGGATGCGTGCCATGCCTATCGCCCCGCCTTCGCCTGCTGCTGGGACGGCGACGCCGGGGTGGGCGCGGGTGTGCGGACGGCTGCTTCGGCCGTACTGTGGGGCATAGACGTTCCTCAGATCCGTTCAGGAGTGGGCGGTTTGGACAAGGGGCTCCCATCGGCTCTCGGCGCTGCAACGCCGGGAGCCGATTCCTTTGTCAGGGGTGCTTAGCCAAGACAGCCACACCCAGCCCGCGCAAGTCCAGCGAATCAGCACTGGAAAAGCGTCAGAGCGCATCGCTGATCGCGAACGTCTTCACAGTAAGGGCGAATCCCCGGTTGACCAAAAAGTCGACGGCGTAGGGAGAGCAGCGAAGATCGCACCCCGAAAGCCATTGACCGGGGTAGGTGAGGCGATCTATGTTTCCGCCGCCGGGAGCCGCTGATGGTGTGCGTACCTCTGTGGTTCGAGATGTGTCGTAGTTCCGCAATGGCTGCCTATGCGGGAATCGCCAGTTCGTTCTCCGCGAAACGGGCCCCAAAGTCCCATGTCTGGGCTTCCGCGATTACGTGAACCCGGGAACCCGAGCTACAACAGACGCATGCCCCGAAGAGCTACGGAAATCGGTCCCGCCGGAGAACGGACCGCCGGTGCCATCGAGCGCCTGCGCACCTCGCGCGGATTCGCCCAGCGAGAGCTCGCTGCCCGTGTCACCGAGCTCGGCCACCCCATGACCAACACCATGCTGTCCCGCATCGAACGCACCCGCCGGCGCTGCGACGTGGATGACCTCGTCGCCATTGCGGCGGCCCTCGGTGTCTCCCCACTCGCCCTGCTCCAGCCCGCGACGTAGGGGTCCGGGGTGGGTGCACGGTGACGCCGCCCCGGCTTATACCCGACGATCCCCGGTCAGCCAAACCGGGGAATCTCCAGACCATCGAAGTAGTCCGCTCCACCTGCTTGACAGCAAACGGGGGGCGGGCTCGTCATGCCCGATGTCCGTCGCCACAGGTTGTCGACGGAAGATCCCGAAGGTTTCGATACGTGCGAAGTGTTGGTTGTGACAGCGAATTGCTGGAGAATGTCCGTTTGTCTCCCCGTGTGTCGCCGCTGGGGAGGGGTTTTCTGAACGTGCGTGAAGCCGCCGAATACCTGGGGCTGTCGCCCGCCACCCTTTACGTGTGGCGGCACCGTCGTCAAGGTCCGCCGAGTTTTCGGATGGGGCGGAGCGGACGCGTGATGTACCGGATCGAAACGCTTGACGAGTGGATCCGGGAACAGGAGCAGGCGGACTCCCGCAGTAACACTTCCCTAAATCCGGTGAATGCCGCCCCGAAGCGCCGCGCCGGGTACGCGGCCACGGCCTGACCGATCTACCCGGCCTTACCACCCGCCCTACGTCCAACCCTTACTCCGAGGAATTCTTTGGCTGGCTATATTGAAGACCGTTGGATCAAAAAGAAGAAGGATCCCGTCACCGGGAAGCGTGAGCGTACGACCCGTTACGGCAAGGGGTCTCGGTATCGTGTCGCTGGAATCCCGGGTGTCCGGGACATGTCGTTCGACGTGCTGGAGGACGCCAAGGGGTGGCTCCGGCGGTCTGGCACCGACAGCGAGCGGGGCGAGTTCGTCGACCCGCGCGACGGCTCCATCACCTTGACGGACTTCGTCACGCGCCACTGGCGCGCCGGCGTTCGCGGCGCGCCCGGCACGGTCAAGCGAGTTGACGAGCGTGTACGACTCCACATCCTTCCGCACCTCGGTGCGGTGGCGCTGCGCGACGTGTCGGCGACCGTCCTGCGCGGCTACATAGCCACGCTCGAAGGCGAGTGCTCTCCGCGGTACGCCCGACAGATCCTCACCTCGCTGTCGAACATCTTCGAGACCGCGATCGACGACAAGCGCCTGGTCCGCAACCCGATGCGGGCCAAGACGGTGCGTTGGCCGAAGGCACCCGACGAGGATCGTGACGCATGGCCGCTGGCAACGGCGCAGAGGGTGCGGGACGAGATCAATCCTCGCTACCGGATCGCGGTCGTCGTCGCGCTGGGGTGTGGGCTGCGCCAGGGCGAGGTGTTCGGGCTGTCGCCGAGGGACATCGACTTCGAACGCGGCGTCATCCGAGTGCGCAGGCAGGTGCAACTCCTCTCAGGGCGCCTCTACTTCGCCCTGCCCAAGGGTGGCAAGACGCGCATCGTCGACATGCCCCGCTCGGTGGCCACGGAACTGGCCGCGTACTTCCTCGACCATCCGGCGGTCGACGTCGAGCTCCCCTGGGGCGGACCGGAGCCCGACCGGGAGAAGCAGAGCTTCCCGCTCGTCCTCACGACGACGTACGGCAACGCCATCCGCGCCAACATCTTCAACGACGAGGCCTGGAAACCGGCCCTCGCCGCGGCCGGAGTCATTCCAGTACGGGAGAAGGGTGCGCGGTGGAAGGCTTCGCGTAAGGACGGCTTCCACGTGCTCCGGCACACTTACGCCTCGGTCCTGCTCGAAGCGGGCGAGTCCATCGTCACGCTCGCGCGGTGGCTCGGTCACTCAAGTCCGACCATCACCCTCGACCACTACGCCCACTTTATGCCGGAGGCCGGCGGCAAGGGCCGCGCGGCCATCGACGCACTACTCGGCACGGTGCCCGAGTACGTACCTGAGGACCTGGTCTCGTCGCACCGGAGCACTACCGGTCTCACCGAAGGGTGACGAACCACCTCGACCCGCCGATGCCCTCAACCGTCGGTCGCAGCGAGGAGACGCGCCGCATGGTCGGGGTCGAGGTCCCATTGCAGGGTGATGGCCGTCATGCCGTCCAGCTGGAGGTAGTCCTCTGTTGGATGCGCGGTCGCCCCTTGGGCGATGGCGCTAGCGAGGTTCGCCACGCCAGAGTCCTGGAAGCCAGGGCCCTCGGCGATCTCTCTCTCCACCCGACGAGCGAGGGTGTCGAGGAAGTCGAGGATCGCAGCGATGACCGGATCCCCCTGGCGTAGTCCACCAACCACGCTGCGTGCCTGTTGGAACTGCGCCACCGCCTCGTCGGCGGTGCTCTGGTGCCTCGCGTCTGTGTCCCTGAGCGTCGCGAGGTGAGCCAGCCCGGAGAGGCATTGGAGGGCCTGGTGGGCGTCGATGGCAGCGTCGGTGAGTGGGGTCGGGTGTCCTTCAGGAAGCTCGGTGCTCCAAGCGTCGAAGAGGCCGGTCCCGGGCCACAGGGTCGTCTGAAGCTGTTGCGCCATGAGTCTGACTGGCTTGCCGTCGACAAAGGGAACGAGCAGGACGGCCCTACGGCTGCCCTGGGAGCCGGGATCGTGCTTCAGCAGCGAGCACAGCTGTTCCACTGCCGTCGGCCACTGAGTGAGTTCGGCGAGCTCCACACCCACCGCAAGTTCCGCGGCAGGCCACTCCGTTGAGTCCGCGTCTGAGACAGGTCTGGTGTACACGCTGATGCGGATCCCTGCTGCCCTGGCGCTGGACTGGAGTTTCAGGGGCAGGGCCTCTGCTCGTGCGCCGGCGGCTCGGCGGGCAAGGTCTGCTGCCCGAGAGAGTGCCTGCGCGGATGGTCCTGATCGCGCCGCGGCCCTGAGCTCCTTGTGTCCGAGGGTGCCCCAGGCGAGTTCGGCCAGAACGGCATGCAGGTCTGCGAGGTTCCCCACGAGGTGATCGAGGACATCCGGAGGGTCCTGGCCGATGAGGTGCCAGCGCTCCTCATCCCGCACCTGCGTGGCGAGGCTTGGCAGGCTGTCGCCGACGTAGCTGGCGAGCGCTGCATACCCGTTGGGGTCGGCGAGCCTTCGCGTGAGGTTCTCGGCGATCCCGTTCACCAGGTGTTGCAGGTGGTCGCTTCCACCTCCTGGAACGTCGTCGCCGACGGGCAGCGTGGACAGGAACGAAGTGTCGACGGGGAGCGTCAGTGACGCGGCCCAGTCCAGTAGCGCTGCCTGCGTCGTGCGTAGGCCTTCGACCTCTTTGGGTCGACCGCGACCGACGCACCAGGCCTGGGTCAGATCCGTCAGGTATTGGTGGAGCACGGGGAGTGAGGAGGCTGCGGTCGCGGCGCGGGTGGTCCAGTCGGTATGGCCAGCCACCGTTGCGCCGATCAGTGTGCGGGTGCGAGTCCACGCCACCGCGGCGGGCGATCTGTCGTATTGCCGCTTCAGAAGGCTGACCCCGCTGGTGAAGTCACCAAAGGTCAGGGGCAGCCCACCGGGTAGCAGATTTTGGATGTCGGCACTCTCGCACTGTGGAAGGCAGCGCAGCAGCATCCGCCCGAGCTCCCTGACTTCCTGTTCGGCGTCCGGTCGTGCCTGGTCCGACACGTGGAGGAGACGGGCGTATGCGACCCGGCTGCCCTCGCGATCGACGACGGACGCCTCAGTGACCCACGGTGAACGGGCCACGACGGTGCCCAGCACACGCTCCTCCCCGCCTGCGAGTTGCAAGAGCTCTTCGGCCAGGGCCACCGATGCGGTCCGGGCTGTGGAGAGGATGTCCCCCAGGAGATCGACCGGTGCGCCGGCGAGTAGCTGGCCGAATGGCGAATCGGCGAGCACCGTCGGCCCACCCGCCAGATCCAGACCAGTTCCGGCAAGGACGGCGAGCAACCGCTGGGATTCGACGGGCTCCCCGCACTGGGACAGGAGGAGGCTGGTCGCTGCTTTGCCGAGCCGTTCCACGAGCGCGTCGCGCAGTGGCGAACCGGAGGTATCCGCCGCTCGGATCTCGGTGATGGCCGCGGCGATCTCGGGTTTGAGCTGCGGCAGCAGGTCCCCGTCCACGAGCGCGAACTGAAGGGTGGTACGGCGCAACGCGGGTGGGATCCGATGTCGGTCGAGGGTCCGGAGCCAGTCGGCCGCAGTGCGGTTGACGTCGACCAGCCGAAGAGCCTGCAGAACGCCGGTGGTCGCCTTCACGGAGGGGCGCTGGCCGAGTTCGACCGCAATCTGGTCCAGTACGACGGGATCCAGCGCGGGGTGTTCGGTGAGGACACCGGCGATGAACGGCTGAAGCTGTGAGTCCGGCAGCATGTGCATCACCGCGAGTACGGTCTCGTCCAAGATCGGCGGCGGAATCGCGTGTACGGCGTCGGCCAGATGCGCCGAGCGCAGTTGGTGTAGCCCGGACAGGAGCCCCTGCCGTTCGTGGACGAGATGCTCATCGGCAAGGCGGGACAACGCCATGCGAAGGTCCGTGTCTCCAAGGCCCAGCTGTTGCTGAAGTGCCCGCACGGGCAGGTCGACGCCCCACTGGTGGGCGATCGAGATCCTGGCCAGGATCTCGATCTCTGTCTGGCGTCCTTCGGCCACGCGCCGCTCGACCTGCTCTGACAGGACATCCGAGAGCCTGCGTCCGCGGGTGAGTAGATGCGTGAATTCCAGGGTCAGGCCGTTTGCCGCGTCGTACGCTTCCCGCCAGTGCGCGGCAGCCGTGGTGCCGGTGACCGACAACCCGGCGTGGATCTGCTCGGCGACCTCCTCATCGAGGGTGACCTCGATCTGGGTACAGTCGACCCGGCTTCGGAGGGGCAGAAGGTCCTCGCTCCGGACCGAGCCGAGGAGCAGGACACCGGGGATCGGGGCGAGCTCGCGGTAGAGGACATCCCATGCCTCGGCCGCTCCGACACCGATGCCGTCCACCACGAATCCGACCGGAGAGCGGGTCGTGGGTTGCAACGCCCTCGCAAGCCTTACGAGCGGGACGGCGTCGTCCGCCTGGAGCCGCCTGATGCGGTACCAGAGCACGTGTCTGGTCACGTAGGCAGCCGTCCACATCACGGCGGACTTGCCGATGCCCGACGGGCCGGTCACGAGGACGCTCTGACCCCGATGGATCGCATCCGCCACCCGCCCGGTCAGGACAGGCCTGGGGGCCGGAAGCCCGGCAGCGATGTGGCCGGGCTGCACGTTGACGCCTTCGTGGAAGCTGGCGGCCTGGAGCGGCCGGTCGAAGTCGACAGGCTCGCAGAGGCCCGTGGCCAGTGCCTCCTCCAGCGATGCACGGTCGATGGATTCCGCGACCTCGGTCGCAATCCCTGCAATGTTCGTTCGACTCAGTCCTGCCGCTCCCGACAGGGTCGTCTCAGCGTTGGCATCGGCCCGTCTTGCGACGGCGCTGCGCAGGGCCAGCACGACTGCCTCTGCAGCTACCGGCAGCAATCCGAGCCGATGGGCTACTGCGGTGCGGGTGTCGTCGGCGGCGGCACGCCATGGCAAGACGTAGAGACTGGCGGCATTGCACCATGCGTCGATTTCATCTTTGGTCAGGCCGGCCTTCGAGGCCTTCGCGTTGAATGCCTGTAGTAACCGGTGGCCTCGCGGCAGGTCACTCAAGGGGTCGCCCCACTGGGTGAACCATTCCCCTTCAACCGGCCGCTCGAGGACAAGAAGGGGCCGACCCTCCAGTCGAGCCTGTACACGCTTCGCGTGCGCCAGGGCCATGGCGACGAGGTGCTCGGCGACCTCGGGTGCGGTGAAGTCGCCGATCCGTTCCTGGCGGGACTTCACCTGGACGTGCCAGGGTGTCGGTCCATCACACGAGAGGTCTTCCAGGCCCTCCGGGACGATGCGATCGGAGTCGAGGGCACCGGACAGAACCCGGCCGCACAGCCACGCCCCCACAGCGTCTTGATAGTGGAACCCACGGCCGGCGCGTGCTCCCGAACGCGTCGACACCCACAAAGCCTCGCCAGGTCCGCTGTTCGGTTCGCTCTGCTGCACGGGCACGGGGGGCTGGACCCGCTTGCTACGCCCCCTGCTCTTGCTGGTCATCCGAGAAGCATTGCAGGCCCGTTGGGCAGCCGTATGGCTTACCAGCACGAAGTCTCCGAGACGGTCGTTGAGGAACTTCCTCAGCGATCGCTTGTTTTGGCGCTGCCCAGGGGCGACGGGAGCCGCATTGCCCTTGGTGACTCGACACTCGCAGGAGCCGATGGAGATGGTCCAGGGCGCGCTGGTGTGTTGGATGCTCTGCGGGTCGGGCGGCAGCCACCAGGGAAGCGCTGGCATGGTGTTCGCCGGCACTCTCGGTGACGGTCAACGGCGGCTGTCCGACCCAACCTGAAGCGCACGGAACGCGTGGAGCACCAGGTGGGAGGGGCACGGCTCTCTCCTTGGCACTGCGCATTCTCCCCAGATTCTCCCCAGGGCCCCGGATCGGCCCCTCGGAAGTGTTCGCTGTAGCGAACTAGACCAGAGGCTCTTGCCTGCCGTCTACAGCCAGTCGCGCTTCTTGAAGATGACGTAGAGGCTGACGCAGACCACTGCCATCAGCAGGATTGCGAAGGGGTAGCCACCTGCCCACTTCAGTTCCGGCATGTCCTCGAAGTTCATCCCGTAGATGGTTCCCACCAACGTGGGTGCAAACAGGATGGCGGCCCATGAGGAGATCTTCTTGATCTCCTCGTTCTGTTCGAAGCCGGCTTCGGCCAGGGCGCGCATTTCGGCGTTCTGCTGTTGGGAGACCAGGGTCGCGTTCACCGTGAGGATTTCGGTGAGGGCCTGGCGGAAGCCGTCGACGCGTTCGCTGGTGTGCGTGACGTGGTCCGCCACGTCGCGGAGGTAGCGCTGGAGTTCCTCGTCCGTGCCGTACTTCGCGAAGCCCGCCATCAGGCTGTGGAGCATGCCGACCAGGGGGCGGGTCGCGCGTTGGAACTCGACTGTCTCGCGGGAGAGTTCGTAGATGCGGCGGGAGACCGCCGGGTCGCCGCGGAAGACCTCCGTCTCGATCTCGTCGATGTCCGTCTGGACCCCCTCGACGACCGGGGCGTAGCCGTCCACCACCGCGTCGAGGATGGCGTACAGGGCGGCTTCCGGGCCCAGGGAGAGGAGTTCCGGGGTCTCCTCCATGCGGCGGCGGACGCGGGAGAGGTCCGGGGCGGCGCCGTGGCGGACGGTGATCAGGAAGTCCGGGCCGACGAAGACGTGGAGTTCGCCGAACTCGACCTCCTCCTGGGCGTCGAGGTAGCGGGCGGCCCTCAGGACGACGAAGAGGGTGCTGCCGTAGCGCTCCAGCTTGGGGCGCTGGTGGGCCTCCAGGGCATCCTCGACGGCGAGTTCGTGGAGTTTGAACTCGGTTGCCAGGGAGTGCAGTTCGAGTTCCGTGGGGCGGTGCAGGCCGATCCAGGCCATCCCCTCGGGCTCTTCGCGCAGCCGGCGGAAGGTGTCGGCCAGGGTGGCGGGGGAGGCGATCCGGCGGCCGTCGCGGTAGACGGCCGAGTCGACCACGCTGCGGTGGTCCGCGGGTGGTGGGGCCGGGGGCGCCGGCCGGGGGGGTGCGGGCGGGTTCGCCGGGGGCGTGGCCGGCGGTGAGGCGGAGCGGCGCCAGCCCGTGCGCTTGGCATCGGACGGGGTCGGACCTTGGTCTGGGCGCTCCGGCATCGCGGGTCAGCTCCCGGTCGAACGTGTGTTTACGGGCAAGGGGCAGGATATCTGAGGGAAAGCGACATTCGCGTTTGCTGGCGCCTGTTGATGTTCGGTTCCGTGGTGGTTGTCGGTGTTCGGTTCTGGATCTGTTTCCCTGGATTCGGCTGCTCGTGCCCGGCCCGTCGCCCCCCGCCTTCCGCCCCCGCCTCGGGATCGTCACGTTGCGGACAGGCGCTGTCCGCAAGGCGGACTAGCGTGAGGGTATGGCCTCCAGGACGACGCACCCCGTACTCGACACCCGCGCACTGAACCGTGCCACGCTGGCCCGCCAGCTGCTGCTGACCCGCGCCGAGATGTCCGCCCTGGACGCGGTCGGCCACCTCCTCGGGCTGCAGGCGCAGAACGTGAAGCCCCCCTACTTCCAGCTCCACGCCCGCCTCGCCGGCTTCCGTCCCGCCGAGCTCGCCGGGCTGATGGAGTCCCGGGAAGCGGTCCGGATCGTCACCATGCGCTCCACCATCCACACGCACACCGCGCACGACGCGCTCACGCTGCGGCCCCTCGTCCAGCCCGCCCGGGACCGGGAGGTCGCCTACTTCCGCACCGGCCTCGTCGGCGTCGACCTCGACTCCCTCGCCGCGCGCTCCCGGGAGTTCGTCGAGGCCGAGCCCCGCACCATGGGGGAGATCCGCGGGGAACTGCTCACGCACTGGCCGGACGCCGACCCGCAGTCGCTGGCCGTCGCCGCCCGCTGCCTCCTGCCGCTGGTCCAGGTCACCCCCCGCGGGGTGTGGGGGCGCAGCGGCCAGGTCCGGCTCACCACCGTCGAGAGCTGGCTCGGGGAGCCCGCCGCCCCGGCGCAGCCGGTGGACGAGGCCGTACGGCGCTACCTCGCCGCCTTCGGGCCCGCCTCCGTCAAGGACATGCAGCTCTGGGCCGGCCTGACCCGCCTGAAGCCGGCCTTCGAACGCCTGCGGCCGGAACTGGCCGTCTTCCAGGACGAGAACGGCGTGGAGCTGTTCGATCTGCCCGACGCGCTCCGCCCCGACCCCGGCACCCCGGCGCCGCCCCGCTTCCTCCCGGAGTTCGACAACCTTCTCCTCTCGCACGCCGACCGCTCCCGCGTCATCACCCCCGAGGCCAAGGGTCGTACGTGGACCGGCAACCAGGCCCACCGCACCCTGCTCGTCGACGGCTTCCTGGCAGGGCTGTGGGCCATGGACGGGTCCGTCGTCACCGTCGACCTCTTCCGCAAGGCCTCGGCCGCGGAGAAGACGGAGATCACCGCCGAAGCGGAGCTGCTCTTCGCCGGCCTGGGGGAGGGCGCGGGCGGGGCCACCACCTCCGTGCGCTTCGGGTCAATCCACGGCTGACGCCGCTCTGGTGCCCCGTACGGCGAACGCGGCACGATGCCTGCCATGACGACCGACAGCACGGACCGTACGCAGAACAGCGCCACCGGCCAGTTCCTCGCCGCCCGGGACTTCCTCCTGGAGCGCCGGGGGGACTACGAGGCCGCCCGCACCGGCTTCACCTGGCCCCGCCCCCACCGCTTCAACTGGGCCCTGGACTGGTTCGACCACATCGCCGCGGGCAACGACGCCGACGCCCTGCGCATCGTCGAGGAGGACGGCACCAGTGAGAGCCTCTCCTTCGCGGAGCTGGCCGTACGGTCCGACGCGGCCGCCAACTGGCTCCGCGCCCAGGGCGTCGCGCCGGGCGATCGGCTGCTGGTCATGCTCGGCAACCAGCGCGAGCTGTGGGAGGTGATGCTCGGCGCCATGAAGCTGCGCGCCGTCGTCATCCCCGCCACCCCGCTGCTCGGCGCGGCCGACCTGCGCGACCGGATCGAGCGGGGCCGCGTACGGCACGTCGTCACGCGCACCGAGGACACGGCCAAGTTCGACGCAGTACCCGGTGCCTACACCCGGATCGCCGCTGGCCCGGACGCCCCGGCCGGCTGGCACCGGCTCGCGGACATGTACGCCGCCCGGGAGCGCTTCACCCCCGACGGCGAGACCCTCGCCACCGACCCGCTGATGCTGTACTTCACCTCGGGCACCACCGACCGCCCCAAGCTCGTCGAGCACACGCACGCCTCGTACCCCATCGGGCACCTCTCCACCATGTACTGGCTCGGCCTGCGCCCCGGCGACGTCCACCTCAACATCGCCTCGCCCGGCTGGGCCAAGCACGCCTGGTCCAACCTCTTCGCCCCCTGGAACGCGGGCGCGACCGTCTTCGTCCACAACTACGCCCGCTTCGACGCCGAGCGGCTGATGCGCGAGATGGACCGGCACGGCGTGACCACCTTCTGCGCCCCGCCCACCGTGTGGCGGATGCTGATCCAGTCCGACCTGACCGGCCTGGCCCGGCCCCCGCGCGAGGCCGTCGCCGCCGGGGAGCCGCTCAACCCGGAGGTCATCGAGAAGGTCCGCGAGGCCTGGGGGGTCACCGTCCGCGACGGGTTCGGCCAGACCGAGACCACGCTCCAGGTCGGCAACTTCCCCGGGGTCCCGGTCAAGCCCGGCTCCATGGGCCGCCCGGCCCCCGGCTACACGATCGTGCTGCTCGACCCGGCCACCGGCAAGGAGTCCCCCGACGAGGGCGAGCTCTGCGTCGACCTGCGGACCCGGCCCGCCGGGGTGACGACCGGCTACCGCGACGACCCGGACCGGACCGCCGAGGCGATGGCGGACGGGCTCTACCGCACCGGGGACATCGCCGCGCGCGACGCCGACGGGTACCTCACCTACATCGGACGCTCCGACGACGTCTTCAAGGCCTCCGACTACAAGATCAGCCCGTTCGAGCTGGAGAGCGCCCTGCTGGAGCACGAGGCCGTGGCCGAGGCGGCCGTGGTGCCGGCCCCGGACGCGCTGCGCCTCGCCGTACCGAAGGCGTACGTGACCCTCGCCGCCGGCTGGGAGGCCGGGCCGGAGACGGCCCGGGCGCTGTTCGAGCACTCCCGCGCGGTGCTGTCCCCGTACAAGAGGATCCGCCGGATCGAGTTCGGGGACCTGCCGAAGACGGTCTCCGGCAAGATCCGCCGGGTGGAACTGCGGGAGCTGACGGCGGCAGGCTCGGCGGGGGAGTACGACGAGGCCGACCTGACCTGAGCCGCGCGGGCCCGTACGGGACGCCGTACCTGAGCCGTGCGGGGGCCCGTACGGGCACGGCCGCCGCTACGCCGGCAGGTGCGCCTCGATCGCGGCGACGACCTCGGGGGCCTCGGGCTCGGTGCGCGGGCGGAAGCGGGCCACGACCTCGCCCGCGGGGGAGATGAGGAACTTCTCGAAGTTCCACTGCACGTCGCCGGCCTCGCCCTCGGCGTCCGTGGTCTTCACCAGCTGCTGGTAGAGGGGGTGCCGGTTCTCGCCGTTGACGTCGGACTTCTCCAGCATGGGGAAGGTGACGCCGAAACCGGCCGCGCAGAACGTCTGGATGTCCTCGGCGTTGCCGGGCTCCTGCCCGCCGAACTGGTTGCAGGGCACGCCGATGACGGTGAAGCCCTTGGCCTCGTACGCGAACTGCAGGCGGGCCAGTCCCGAGTACTGCGGGGTGAGCCCGCACTGGGAGGCGGTGTTCACCAGCAGGATCGCCTTGCCCTTGTGGGCCGCGAGGCTGGTGGGCTCGTCGGTCAGGGTCGTCAGCGGGATGTCGTACAGGCTCATCTGGCACTCCTCGGCGGGAAGGCTGGCACGTGGTGGGTGACGCCTCCGAGCCTAGGCCCCCGTGCCGATCAGTTCGTCCGCCGGGTCGTTGACCGGCTGCGGCACGCCGGTCAGGTCCATCACGAACAGCGGGATCCCGAGGTCGTCCGCGCGGGTGCGGGCGTCCTCGGTGTATCCGGCGAGCGAGAAGTAGACGCTGGTGGCGGAGGCCGTGAGCCCCGTCAGCCAGACGCACTCCACCGCCCGCAGCCCGGCCGGCGACGTGGTCGGGTCCACCTGAGCCACCAGCCCCGGCGCTCGCAGGTCCACCGCCACGGCCGGAACGGGCCGCCCGTCGGGCTGCCGTACGTCCTGGAAGCCGAGCCAGCGCAGGTACAGCGCGGCCGTGGCCACCGCGTCACGGGCCGTACGGATGGTCACCGGGCGGAACGCCGGCCGCGGCACCGGGGCGGTCGGCGGCAGCGGTATGTGCGCCGGGTGCGCGTCGTGGCGCGGGTCGCGCCGGGCGCCGGGCCGAGAGGGACCGCCCGGACCGCCCGGGCCTCCGGCACCGCCCGACCCGTCGCGGCCGTCCGACCCGCCGCGCCCCGCGGACCGCGCCGGGCCGGTGTCCGCGGCCTCCGGCGGATGGACGGGGACCCGTACGACCGTGCCGCACGAGCCGCAGCCGACCTCGGGCCGCGGCCACGCGTCCTCCCGCCCGCAGGCCCCGCACCGCACCGTCACCCAGCTGTCCGACCACGTGCGGTGGGTCAGCGGCTCGGGCGCCGCCGTCAGATCGAGGGGCGGGGTGACCGGGCTCCCGCACGCGCAGGGGAAGACCGGGGCGGTGTAGCCGTTCTCCCGCAGGCACGCCGGGCAGCGCACCGGTACCGCGTCCGCCATGGACCTCGACCCCCTCCGTCGCTGTGCGTGGGTCCATGCTCCACCACCGGCGACCGTACGGGCGAGAGCGCCCGCCGAATCCGGCCGGGGATGCCGGTTTTTGTGCAACACACCGAGCGGCACGCGGCTTTTGGTGGCTTCCGGGGTCCCGTACCGCCTTGACGTGTGCGGGGCCGCCGCTTAGCTTGTTCCGTATAGCAGAACAAAACTTCCGGATTACGGAAAAGCCTGACCGCCAGACCCGCAGGAGAACCTGATGCCTCGTATGACAGCCGCCGCCGCTGCAGTGGAGATCCTCAAGCTCGAGGGTGTCGAACAAGCGTTCGGCGTGCCCGGTGCTGCGATCAACCCGTTCTACCGCGAGCTCAAGAACGTGGGCGGCGTCAAGCACACGCTGGCCCGCCACGTCGAGGGCGCCTCGCACATGGCCGAGGGCTACACGCGGGCCAAGGCGGGCAACATCGGTGTCTGCATCGGCACCTCGGGCCCGGCCGGCACCGACATGATCACCGGCCTGTACTCCGCGATCGCGGACTCGATCCCGATCCTGTGCATCACCGGTCAGGCTCCGGTCGCGAAGCTCCACAAGGAGGACTTCCAGGCCGTCGACATCGCCTCGATCGCCAAGCCGGTCACCAAGAAGGCCACCACCGTCCTGGAGGCCGCCCAGGTTCCGGGCGTGTTCCAGGAGGCCTTCCACCTGATGCGCTCCGGCCGCCCGGGCCCGGTCCTGATCGACCTCCCGATCGACGTCCAGCTGACCGAGATCGAGTTCGACCCGGAGACCTACGCGCCGCTGCCGGTCTACAAGCCGCGCGCCACCCGCGCCCAGGCGGAGAAGGCCCTGCGCTTCCTGCTGGAGTCCGAGCGCCCGCTGATCGTCTCCGGCGGCGGCATCATCAACGCCGACGCCTGCGACCTGCTGGTCGAGTTCGCCGAGCTGACCGGCGTCCCGGTCATCTCCACCCTCATGGGCTGGGGCACCATCCCGGACGACCACGAGCTGAGCGCGGGCATGGTCGGCGTGCAGACCTCGCACCGCTACGGCAACGCGACCTTCCTGGAGTCGGACTTCGTCCTCGGTATCGGCAACCGCTGGGCCAACCGCCACACCGGTTACAACCTGGACGCCTACACCAAGGGCCGCAAGTTCGTCCACGTCGACATCGAGCCCACCCAGATCGGCAAGATCTTCGCCCCGGACTTCGGCATCGCCTCCGACGCCAAGGCCGCCCTGGAGCTCTTCATCGAGGTCGCCAAGGACCTCAAGGCCGAGGGCAGGCTGCCCGACTTCAGCGCCTGGGCCGACTCGGCCCAGGAGCGCAAGGCCACCCTGCAGCGCCGCACGCACTTCGAGAACATCCCGATGAAGCCGCAGCGCGTGTACGAGGAGATGAACAAGGCCTTCGGCCCGGAGACGCGCTACGTCACCACCATCGGCCTCTCCCAGATCGCCGGCGCGCAGATGCTGCACGTCTACAAGCCGCGCAACTGGATCAACTGCGGCCAGGCCGGCCCGCTCGGCTGGACCATCCCGGCCGCGATCGGTGCCGCCACCGCCGACCCGGAGACCCCGATCGTCGCGCTCTCGGGCGACTACGACTTCCAGTTCATGATCGAGGAGCTCGCGGTCGCCGCGCAGCACAAGGTCCCGTACGTCCACGTCCTGGTGAACAACGCCTACCTGGGCCTGATCCGCCAGGCGCAGGGCGGCCTGGGCATCAACTTCGAGGTCAACCTCGAATTCGAGAACATCAACACCCCCGAGCTGGGCGTCTACGGCGTCGACCACGTCAAGGTCGCCGAGGGCCTGGGCGTCAAGGCCATCCGCGTCACCGACCCGGAGAAGCTGGGCGAGGCCTTCGAGCAGGCCAAGAAGCTGGCGCAGGAGTTCCAGGTCCCGGTCGTCGTCGAGGCCATCCTGGAGCGCATCACCAACATCTCGATGAGCAAGACGGTCGACATGAGCGACGTCACCGAGTTCGAAGAGCTCGCGACCGAGCCGGGCCACGCCCCGACCGCGATCAAGGCCCTCAAGGTCTGATCGTCCCCGGCCCGGCCCGCCGCCGCCCGCGCGACGACCCCCGCCCCCTCCGTCAGGAGGGGGCGGGGGCCGTTCTGTGTCGCCCGTGGGGCTCCGGTCCGGCGGGTCCGGCCGTACGGTGTCTTACGCGGGGCGGGGGCCGAGCTCCGCGTCCACCGCGCCGGTCAGCAGGGCGCGCGCCCGGTCGAGGGTGAGGGAGCCGCTCAGCCAGCGCTCGCTGAGCCCCTCCACCAGGGCGGTCAGCCGCTCCGCGGCGTCCAGCGGCGCGACGTGCGGGTCGGCGAGGCCGGCCGCCTGGGCGTCGGCGACGGCGTCCGCGGTGTACCGGGACCAGGAGCGCGTGGACTCGGCCAGGGTGGCCCGCAGGTCGGCGTCGAAGATGGCGCTGGACCGCAACTCGCCCCACGCGGTGCTGTTCTCGCGGACCCGGGGGATGTCCCGGAGCTCGCTCAGCAGCAACTGGAGCAGGACGGCGCGGGCGTCCGCGTTGTCCTCCAGAGCCTCGTCGGTGTAGCCGGTGGCACGGTCGCTGATGAAGGCGAGCGTGCGCTGGACCAGGCCGGCGCGGTCCTTGAAGTGGTAGTAGACGAGGGCGGTGGAGACCCCGGCCTCGGCCGCCAGCTCCTCCACGCGCAGCCCTCTGACCCCGTGGCGCGCGATGACGCGCACGGCTGCTGCCAGGATCGACGTCTGACGGTCTGCCACGCGTGTCCGCACCTTCCGACCGATGCCCGTTGACTGACCTTTCAGTCAGCTCCCCCACGATACCGCCCTGCTGCCGCTGTCCGCCCCCGGGAACGACAGAGCGCCGGGTCACGGGACCGTCCGTGACTCGGCGCTCTGATGTGTGACCGCCCGACGGGGCGAGGCTGGCGCGACAGGACGTTCGCACCGCCGGGCGGAGTTCGTGGGTCCCCGGCGTGCGGGGCCCCTGTGCGTGGCCCCCGTACGCGGGGAACGGGGAGGAGGGGATTCGGCCGGGACCGTGGCGGGCGGCGACGAGAACTCCGGCGTCGTCTCCCTCAGGTCAAGAGACGGGCCTCGGAACCCATTACCACCGCACTGGCTCACACGCCCGCCACGGTCCTCACGCGGCGCCAGCCGCACGGACTGGCGCAGTCTGCCCTCGCCGCGCACCACCCCTCATCCGGGTCCGCGGGTCGGGCTCGGTACCCGGGGCCTGACCTCCCGTCAGGCCCCCGGTACGGCTGGTCGGCTCAGGCGTCGCGCAGGGCGCGGACGGCCTCCTCGACGCGCTTGCCGTAGTCGGCGTCCGCGGCGTGGAAGTGAGCCAGGTTCTTCTCGATGACGTGCTCGAGGGTGACCTGCGAGAGGCCGCCCGCGATGTTCGCCACCAGACGCTGCTTGGCGTCCTCGGACATCAGGCGGTAGAGCTCACCGGCCTGGAAGAAGTCGTCGTCCTTGGTGTGCGCCGGAGCCTCGTGGGTGCCCGTGTAGCCGGAGACGGCCTGCGGGGCGCCCAGTGCCAGGCCGGTCTCGGCCGGACCCTGGTAGGAGTTGGGCTCGTAGTTCTTGTCGTGGCGCGAGCCGTTGCGCAGCGCCATGACGCCGTCGCGGCCGTAGTTCTCGGCCTTCGCCGCCTTCGGGGCGTTGACCGGCAGCAGGGTGTGGTTCACACCGAGGCGGTAGCGCTGGGCGTCGGCGTACGCGAAGAGGCGGCCCTGGAGCATCTTGTCCGGCGAGGCGGTGATGCCCGGGACGAAGTTGTTCGGGGAGAAGGCGGACTGCTCGACCTCGGCGAAGACGTTGTCCGGGTTGCGGTCGAGGACCAGCCGGCCCACGCGCTGCAGCGGGTAGTCGCTGTGCGGCCACACCTTGGTGAGGTCGAACGGGTTGAAGCGGTAGTCTGCGGCCTCGGCGGCGGGCATGATCTGGACGTAGAGGGTCCAGCTCGGGTTCACACCGCGCTCGATCGCCTGGAGCAGGTCGGTCTGGTGCGAGTTCGCGTCCGAGCCGACGAGCTCGGCGGCCTGGTCCGAGGACAGGCTGCGGATGCCCTGGTTCGTCTTGAAGTGGTACTTGACGAAGAAGGCCTCGCCCTGGGCGTTGGTCCACTGGTACGTGTGGGAGCCGTAGCCGTTCATGTGGCGGTAGGACGCGGGGATGCCGCGGTCACCCATCAGCCAGGTGATCTGGTGCGTCGCCTCGGGGGCGTGCGCCCAGAAGTCCCAGACGTTGTCCGGCTCCTGCTTGCCCGTGAAGGGGTCGCGCTTCTGGGAGTGGATGAAGTCGGGGAACTTGATCGGGTCCTTGATGAAGAACACCGGGGTGTTGTTGCCGACGAGGTCGTAGTTGCCCTCTTCGGTGTAGAACTTCAGCGCGAAGCCACGCGGGTCGCGGACCGCGTCCGCGCCACCCAGCGAGTCGGCCACGGTGGAGAACCGCAGGAAGGTCTCGGTCTTCTTGCCGACCGTGTTCAGGAACGCGGCGCTGGTGTACGCGGTGACGTCGTCCGTCACCTCGAAGTGACCGTACGCGGCCGAGCCGCGGGCGTGGACCACGCGCTCCGGGATGCGCTCGCGGTTGAAGCGGGCGAGCTTCTCAAGGAGCTGCTGGTCCTGGACCAGGAGCGGGCCACCGACGCCGGCGGTGGCGGAGTTCTGGTTGTCGGCGACCGGGGCGCCGGACTCGGTCGTCAGCGTGCGCTTCGACATGGTGACCTTCCGTACGGGTAACTGCCGACGGAAAGTGTCTTCCGTCATGCGGAACAGCCTAATTTCGGCACGAACTAAACGTCAACAGTTTGTTGAACAAAGTTGAAGGAGAGGAAATCCGGACGGTGCCGGCACTTGGGCGCGACAGGACAGGTGTCAGCACCGGCACCATCCGGAAACTCAAGGTCCCCGCGAGGGGGAGGGGTGGCGGCCCGGCGGAGCGGGCCGGCCGTCAGACCTGCGAGCCGGAGAGGCGCTCGACGGCGCGCAGCAGGGCCGAGTGGTCCAGGCCGCCGTCGCCCTGGGCGCGCAGCGAGGCGACCAGCTGGGCGACGACCGCGCCGACGGGAAGGGCGGCACCGACGTTGCGGGCGGCGTCGGTGACGATGCCCATGTCCTTGTGGTGCAGGTCGATCCGGAAACCGGGCTTGAAGTCGCGGTTCAGGAAGTTGTCCTTCTTGCGCGTCAGGACCGTGGAGCCGGCCAGACCGCCGTTGAGGACGTCCAGGGCGGCCTGGAGGTTCACGCCGGACTTCTCGAGGAAGACGACGGCCTCGGCGCACGCCTGGATGTTCACCGCGACGATGAGCTGGTTGGCGGCCTTCACCGTCTGGCCGGAGCCGTGCGGGCCGCAGAGCACGATGGTCTTGCCGAGGGCCTCCAGGACGGGCAGGGCCTCGTCGAAGTCGGCCTGCTCGCCGCCCACCATGATCGACAGGACGGCCTCGATGGCGCCGGCCTCGCCGCCGGACACCGGCGCGTCGATGACGCGGATGCCCTTCTCGGCGGCGTTCTTGGCGAGGTCGACCGAGGTCTGCGGGGTGATCGACGACATGTCGATGATCAGCGCGCCCGACCTGGCGTTCTCGAGGATGCCGTTCTCGCCGTAGGAGATGGCCTCGACCTGCGGGGAGGCGGGCACCATCGTGATGATGACGTCGGCGTCCTTGACGGCCTCGGCGATCGAGCCCGCGGCGCTGCCGCCGGCGGCGGCCAGGCGGTCCAGCTTGTCCTGCTCCAGCGTGAAGCCGGTGACCGGGTAGCCGGCCTTCAGGAGGTTCTCGGCCATGGGGGAGCCCATGATTCCGAGACCGATCCAGGCAATCTTGGGGAGGGTGCTCATGATGAGGGTCCTTCTCTTAATGCTTTGTACGAAAAGTTCGTGACGTGCCTGGCTGATCGCCCGGACTTTGTCCGCTACTTCGCGGCGCGGGCCTCGGCCGGCAGCCACGCGAAGGAGGCGGCGGCGTCGGCGGCCTTGTACTCCAAACCTACGTAGCCCTCGTACCCGGCCTTCCTCAGCTGGTCGAGCAGCTCCTCGAGGGGCAGCTCGCCGGTGCCGGGGGCACCGCGTCCCGGCTTGTCCGCGATCTGGACGTGCCCGGTCTTGGCGGCGTACTTTTCGACGACCTCGGAGAGGTCCTCATCGTTCATCGCCAGGTGGTACAGATCGAGCAGGAACTTGGCGTTCCCGAGGCCGGTGGCCTCGTTCACCTTGTCCACGACCTCGACGCCGGCCGGGGCGCTCACCAGGGGGTAGAGCGGCGACTCGGGCTTGTTGAGGGTCTCGATCAGGAGGATCGCGCCGACGCGGTCCGCGGCCCGGGCGGCCACGACCAGGTTCTTCAGGGCGAGCTCGTCCTGAACGGCGGGGTCCACGCCTTCGACGCGGTTGCCGTACAGGGCGTTGAGCGCCTTGCAGCCGACCGAGGCGGCGAAGTCCGCCGCCACGTTGATGTTGGCGTTGAAGCGCTCCGACTCCGCACCGGGTACCGAGACCGCGCCGCGGTCCGGGCCCGGCAGCTGGCCGGCGTAGAAGTTCAGGCCCACCAGCTGGGTGCCGGCGTCTTCAAGAGCCTTCTTGAGGGCGTCGAGCTCCGCCTGGGCGGGAGTGGGGGTCTCGATCCAGGGCCACCACAGCTCGACCGCCGTGAAGCCGGCCGCGGCGGCAGCCGCGGGACGCTCCAGGAGCGGGAGTTCCGTGAAGAGGATCGAAAGGTTTACATCGAAGCGCTGGTCCGTGTATCCCATGAGGGGTGTGCGCTCCTTCCGTATTGCGGAAGTTAGTTTCTGCTTGATGGAAGACTGCATGGGCTTCCGCGCGGATGTCAAGTGCGGACTCCCGAAGAATCATGACCGCGGGGTAGCTTGACCGCGTGCGATTGAGAGTGGAGTTCACGACCGAGCCCTTCGATCTCGAAGAGGCCCCCGCCCATGCCGTGGCCGCTCGCGAGGTCATCCAGAAGGCCCAGCTGGACGCGGTGGACGTCGGCCCCTTCGGCAACACCGCGGAAGGGGAGGCCGCCGACGTCCTCGACGCGGTGGCCGCGCTGCTGCGCGGCTCGCTGGGGGCAGGCGCCACCCGCGTGTCGCTCCAGGTGAACGTGATCGGGGAGGGCGCGCAGTGACCGAGCCCCGCGACCACCCGTTCGTCGCCGCGGTCAAGCCGCTGGTGGACGCGATGGGCGGCGAGCTGATGGACCCGTCCCTGGCCCAGCCCGACGACGTCGTCCTCACCTGGGAGGGTCAGGACCTGCTGGCCGTGCGCCTGCCGCAGCTCTCGGACTCGCTGGACCACATCCTCGCCGCCCTGGAGCGCCGGCACGGCGTACCGCTGTCGAAGCTGGACCGCAAGGCCAAGCAGGACGTCGTACGGATACTGGAGGCGCGGGGCGCCTTCTCCGTGCGGCACGGCGTGGAGACGGTCGCGGGCGCCCTGGGCGTAAGCCGCTTCACGGTCTACAACTACTTGAACAGGGACGCAGCCCTCCAGAAGGGCCCCGACGGGAACAGCCGGGAGTGACGGCTCCTGACCCACGGTGACGAGCCGCCGCCCTATTCATCCGGGCGGCGGCTTTTGTGTACGGGAAGTTTCAACAAAGTGTTGACGCCGTGTTGTCGAGGGCGTTAGCTATGCGCAGCCCGTCAATGCAACAACAGGCCACGGAGGCCTACCGTGACTTCGAGTCCGACCCCGGGTCTCACCCGGTTCAACGCCTTGGACGACAGCGCGGCCGCGGCCGAGCTGCACGAGGTCTGCGCCAGTTCGGCATGGGGCGGCAAACTCCTCGCCCAGCGCCCCTTCACCACCGTCGAGTCCCTGTTCTCGGCCAACGAGTCCGCCATGGCGGAGCTCACCGCCGAGGACCTGGGCGAGGCCATGGGAGGCCACGCGCCGATCGGCCGGCCGAAGCCGGGAGACCCGACCTCCGCCCGCGAGCAGCGCGGCATGGCCGGTGCCTCGGAGGAGCTGAAGAACGAGCTCCTCGAACTGAACCTGGCGTACCAGGAGAAGTTCGGCCACGTCTTCCTCATCTGCGCCACCGGTGCGACCGGTGAGTTCATGCGGGACGCGGTCAGGGTCCGGATCGACAACTCGCCGGAGCAGGAGCGGGAAACCGCCCGCGGCGAGCTGGTCAAGATCAACAAGATCCGCCTGACCCGACTCGTAGAAGGAGAGTGACCTGACGATGAGCACCGAGACCACCGCGTCGGTGTCCACGCACATCCTGGACACCAGCATCGGCAAGCCCGCCGAGGGCGTCGCCATCTCGCTGTCGGCCCGCACGGGCCTGGACGGCGCGTGGGCGGCCCTGGGCGGCTCCGCCACCGATGCGGACGGGCGCTGCAAGGACCTGCCGGCCCTGCCGGAGGGCACCACCCACGTACGTCTCGACTTCGAGACCGAGACGTATTTCGCAAAGAAGCAAGCCGAGGCGCAGCAGGACGCCCCCCGCGTAAGGGACAGCGGTGCGTTCTTCCCCGAGGTAACGATCACCTTCGCGGTGAACCCGGGCGAGCACTATCACGTACCGCTGCTGCTCAACCCGTTCGGCTACTCCGTTTACCGAGGGAGCTAGTCATGGCCACGATTCTCGGCCAGAACCAGTACGGCAAAGCAGAGAACCGCGTCGTCAAGATCACGCGGGACGGCGACACGCACCACATCAAGGACCTGAACGTCTCGGTCGCCCTCTCCGGTGACATGGACGACGTCCACTACTCCGGCTCGAACGCCAACGTCCTTCCGACGGACACCACCAAGAACACGGTGTACGCGTTCGCCAAGGAGTACGGCATCGAGTCCGCCGAGCAGTTCGGCATCCACCTGGCGCGCTGGTTCGTCAACAGCCAGGAGCCGATCCAGAAGGCGCGCATCCGGATCGAGGAGTACTCCTGGTCCCGGATCGCCACCTCGGACGCGAACTCCAAGTTCATCGGCGCCGACGAGGTGAACCACTCCTTCGTCCGCGAGGGCATGGAGACCCGCGTCACCCAGATCACGTACGACGGCAAGAACTGGGAGGTCATATCCGGCCTCAAGGACCTGACCGTCATGAACTCCACGAACTCCGAGTTCTGGGGGTACGTGAAGGACAAGTACACGACGCTGAAGGAGGCCTACGACCGCATCCTGGCGACCCAGGTTTCGGCTCGCTGGCGCTTCGCCTGGTCCGATGACGAGCAGCGGATGCCCAACTGGGAGAAGTCCTACGCCGAGACCCGCAAGCACATGCTGCAGGCCTTCGCGGAGACCTACTCCCTGTCGCTGCAGCAGACCCTTTACCAGATGGGTTCGCGCATCATCAACCACCGTTCGGAGATCGACGAGGTCCGCTTCTCGCTCCCGAACAAGCACCACTTCCTCGTCGACCTGGAGCCCTTCGGCCTCAAGAACGACAACGAGGTCTACTTCGCCGCGGACCGCCCGTACGGTCTGATCGAGGCCACCGTCCTCCGGGACGGCGTCGATGCCCGCATCCCCGTGGACATGACCAACCTCTGATGCGGTACACGTGTCCCGGGGCCCCGCAGTGGCCCCGGGGCGCGACACCTCGCACTTCCTGAATCGGCACCCGGACGCACCACACGGGGCGGCAGTACTGTCAGCTGTCAAGGCCCCCGGCTCCGGCACTCAAATCCCCAGGGTTCTGCCGTGCCCGCACCGCCACTGAAAGCACGAGGAAGTCCCATGGCAGCATCGGCAGCCCTTGACAGCGCCGTAGAGCGCATCGTCATCGAGAACTGTGCGATTGCGACCGTCGACGCGAACGACACCGAGTACGCCTCGGGCTACGTGGTCGTCGCCGGCAACAAGATCGAGTCGATCGGTGCGGGCAGGGCCCCCGAGAAGCTCGACAATGTGGTCCGCCGCATCGACGGCACGGGTCACCTCGTCACCCCGGGTCTGGTCAACACCCACCACCACTTCTACCAGTGGATCACGCGTGGTCTGGCCACCGACCACAACCTCTTCAACTGGCTGGTCGCGCTGTACCCGACGTGGGCGCGCATCGACGAGCAGATGACGTACACGGCCGCGCAGGGATCCCTGGCGATGATGGCCAAGGGCGGCGTCACCACCGCCATGGACCACCACTACGTCTTCCCCAAGGGCTCCGGCGACCTCTCCGGCTCGATCATCCGTGCCGCGTCCGAGATGGGCGTCCGCTTCACCCTCGCCCGCGGTTCCATGGACCGCAGCGAGAAGGACGGCGGCCTGCCGCCGGACCACGCGGTCGAGACCCTCGAAGGCGCGCTCGCCGACACCGAGGCGACCGTCAAGAGGCACCACGACTACTCCTTCGACGCGATGACGCAGGTCGCCGTCGCCCCGTGCTCGCCGTTCTCGGTCTCCACCGAGCTGCTGAAGCAGGGCGCCGAGCTGGCCCGCCGCCTCGGTGTGCGCATGCACACGCACGGCAGCGAGACCGTCGAGGAGGAGCAGTTCTGCAAGGAACTGTTCGGCATGGGCCCGACCGACTACTTCGAGTCGACCGGCTGGCTCGGCGAGGACGTGTGGATGGCGCACAGCGTCCACATGAACGACTCCGACATCGCCGCGTTCGCCCGCACCAAGACCGGTGTCGCGCACTGCCCGTCCTCCAACGCCCGTCTGGCCGCCGGCATCGCCCGCGTGCCGGACATGCTCGCCGCCGGTGTCCCGGTCGGCCTCGGCGTGGACGGCACCGCCTCCAACGAGTCCGGCGAGCTGCACACCGAGCTGCGCAACGCGCTCCTCATCAACCGCCTCAACCCGGTGCACCGCGAGCGGGCGCTCAACGCCCGCCAGGCCCTGCGCCTCGGTACGTACGGCGGCGCCCAGGTGCTCGGCCGCGCCGACAACATCGGCTCGCTCGAGGTCGGCAAGTGCGCCGACCTGGTGATGTGGAACCTGAGCACCCTGGCCCACTCCTCGATCGCCGACCCGGTCACCGCGCTCGTCTTCGGCGCGGCCGCCCCGGTCACCCTCTCGCTGGTCAACGGCAAGCAGATCGTCGAGAACAACCGACTCCTCTTCGCCGACGAGGACGCCATCGCCGCGTCCACGCGGGAAGAGGCCCAGCGCCTCGCGCGCATCTCCGCGCAGGCCTGATCCCCGGAGTCCGGCCGGGGGGGACGGCCCCCGGCCGGCGGCCGCGGACCCGAGCGGGGTCCGCGGCAGCCGTTCCCGGGAAGCGCCCGAGGTGATCCGAGGGCGCCCCCGGGGCGGTGACTCGTGCCGCGCGCACCGCACGGACACCCGTACCGCGCCGCTGCCACGGCACAGCCAGCTCCTTCGCACAGCACCACCGCACGGAACCACCCCCGTGGAACCACCCTCGTGGAACCGGTTTGGGCGAATCGTTTCCGCACCCCTTGGGACAAGCACGCGAAGCACACCACCCACAACTGAATCAGCTCGACTCGCACCCCTTTCGCACCACCTCCATGACACCCACGTCCCTGCCGACGTGTTACCCGACCGGAGGAAGCCGTGGCCGCAACGCCCAGGTTTCGCAAAGACGCAGTCGCAGTACCGGAGGAGAAGCACCCGGTCGACGAGACCTTGCCTCCGCTGAAAATGTTCACGAGCGGTCTCCAGCACGTGGCCGCCATGTACGCAGGTGTCGTCGCCCCGCCCATGATCGTCGGCCCCGCCGTCGGTCTCTCCGCCACCGAGACCGCCTTCCTGATGGGCGCCTCGCTCTTCACCGCGGGCCTCGCCACCCTCCTCCAGACCCTCGGGTTCTGGAAGATCGGCGCGAAGCTCCCCTTCGTCAACGGCGTCTCCTTCGCCGGTGTCACCCCGATGATCGCGATAGGCAAGGGCGAGGGGGACAACGCGATCCCCGTCATCTTCGGCGCGATCATCGTCGCCGGGGTCCTCGGCTTCTTCGCGGCCCCCTACTTCGGCAAACTCGTCCGCTTCTTCCCGCCGGTCGTGACGGGAACGGTCATCACCCTGATCGGCGTCTCGCTCCTGCCGGTGGCCTTCAACTGGTCGCAGGGCGGGAACAGCACCGCCGCCGACTACGGCTCGATGAAGAACATCGGCATGGCCGCGGCGACCCTCGTGATCGTCCTGCTGATGCGCAAGTTCCTCCGCGGCTTCCTCCAGCAGATCGCCATCCTGCTCGGCCTGGTCGCGGGCACGCTCATCGCGATTCCGCTCGGCATGACCAGCTTCGACGCGATCAAGAACGCGTCGATCGTGGGATTCCCGACGCCGTTCCACTTCGGCGCCCCGCAGTTCCAGGTCGCCGCCATCATCTCGATGTGCATCGTCATGCTCGTCTGCATGACCGAGTCCACCGCCGACATCCTGGCGCTGGGCAAGATCGTCGGTCGGCCGGCGGACGCCAGGACGATCGAGGGCGGTCTGCGTGCCGACACCCTGGGCAGCGCGATCAGCCCGCTGTTCAACGGCTTCATGTGCAGCGCCTTCGCCCAGAACATCGGGCTCGTCGCCATGACGAAGGTGCGCAGCCGGTTCGTCGTCGCCGCCGGGGGTGGCATCCTGATCCTGCTGGGGCTGTGTCCGATGGCCGCCTCGGTCATCGCGCTGGTGCCGCTGCCGGTCCTCGGCGGCGCGGGCATCGTCCTCTTCGGGTCGGTGGCGGCCAGCGGCATCCAGACCCTGGCGGGCGCGGCCATGGAGAAGGGCGAGAACGCCCTGATCGTCGCCGCCTCGGTGGGCATCGGCCTGATCCCGATCGCCGCGCCGGAGTTCTACCACGCCTTCCCGAAGGACCTCCTGGTCGTCCTCGACTCGGGCATCAGTACCGGCTGCGTGGTGGCCATCCTGCTGAACCTGGCCTTCAACCACCTAGGCGCCAAGAAGGACGCGGCCCAGGCGGCCGCTCCGGAACCGGTGCCGGTGCACTGACCGGAGGGGGCCCCGAGCCCGGCCCGGCCGGCCCGAGGGGCGCCGGCCGGACCGTACGGCGGTGCGCACGCCACCCACTGCGGGTGTGGCGTGCGCACCGCCGTCTCCGGGGTTCCGGCTGGAGCCCCTCCGGCGCGGGGCGGGGCGCGGGGCCCCTCCCGCACCGGCAGGTCGCGGTCCAGGCCGCTCACGGGGCATGCCGGCCCGCACCTCCGCGCTCAGCCGGGTTTCCGGCGCCGCGGGTCCGGCGGAATCCGAAGGGGACGGCCTACGGGGCCGGGACGAGGTACATCCCCGTCTGGTCCGCTCCGGCGGTGTTCTTGCAGCCGAACCCGCCGGAGGCCGGCTGGGCGACGACCAGGGCCAGGCAGCGCCCCGCGGCCAGCTGCCCGAAGTGGTTCGGGTGCATCGACTCCTGGACCAGCCCCTGGGTCTCACTGCTGTCGATCCACCGGGCCCACTCGCTGGTCTTCGCCGAGGCCGGAGCGGCCGTGGTCACGAGCCTGCTGGCCTTGGCGCACACCTCGCGCCCCTGGAGCATGTCCCGCAGGTCGAGGAACTGCACGCCCTTCGCCGCGGCGACCCCCTTGATGCGGTTCGCGATCTGCGGCACGAGCGAGTCCCGCGCCCAGTCGGAGTCCCGGTTCCAGAACGGGCAGCCGCCGGTGTTCAGCCGGCTCCAGTCGCTCTGCGTGTACCGGTTCTCGGCGCCGCGCGGAATCGGGGACGGGTAGGACTGCAGGACGATGCGGTACGCGGCGTCGGCGTACCCGGCCGCGCGCATCACGGCCCGCACCTCGTCGACGGACTTGCCGACGTCCGCCATGACCTGGTCGATCTTCTGGTCCACGCCGTACTGCTGGTCGTCGTGGCAGTAGGAGTTCCAGATGATGAAGTCGTACGCGCAGTCCTTGATGATGTCGGCGAAGCCCAGGTCGTTGCCGCCGATGGACAGGGCGATGATCTCGACGTCGTTGGCCGCGGCCACGGCGGCGAGCCGGTCGGCCTGCGGAGCCTCGCCCTTGAAGGCGACGCCGCCGTTGGAGGCGCGGAAGACGTTCTCCGAAGTGGAGCCGGAGCAGGCCAGGTTGACGGCGACGTCGGCTATCGGGCCGGCGCTGCGCACCTCGGCCGAGTCGGAGCGGTGGCACCCGCCCGCCGTGGTCCCGTACACCTTGCCGGGGTCGTACGTGCTGCCGCTGACCCAGGCCCGGTCCGTCCCGGTCCTGTTGCCGCTGTTGGTGAGGCTGTTGCCCTTCCAGCGGCCCGCCTCGCCGGAGATGTAGCTGTCGCCCATGGACACCACGGCGGTGGGCCCGTTGCCGGGACTCGCCGCCGAGGTCCCGGCCCCGCCGGCCACCAGGGCGCCGACGGCGAGCGGCAGGACCAACCCGGCCCCGGCGAGCCGTCGCACACGACTGCCGGTCCGGTCCTTGCTGACGTTGCGGAATCCGATCACTGCGGAACTCCTGCGGTAGGCCATGGCGAAGCCGGGAACAACTCCGGTGCATGGCTGGGGAAGTGGGGGAAACCGCCGGCCGGTGGCAACCGGAAAGGTGACACGCCACCCCTTGTTACCGCTAGGTAGCCGCAGATTACGATGACGTAACGACCGACCGGTCGTTCGGGACGGATCAGGCGCCGGACACGGCTCCGCCCCCGTGCCGGGAGGTGACGGGGGCGGAGCCGACCGGGTTCGGCCGCTGTGCGTTCAGCCGAAACCGGTTGCTCAGCCGATCAGCTGGTCGTAGGCGGGGAGGGTGAGGAAGTCCGCGTAGTCCGCGTCCAGGGAGACCTGCAGGAGCAGGTCGTGGGCCTGCTGCCACTTGCCCGTGCTGAAGGCATCTTCGCCGACCTCGGCGCGGATGGCGCCCAGTTCGGCGGCCGCGATCTCGCGGGTCAGCTCCGCGGTGGCGGTCTTGCCGTTCTCGAAGACGACCCCGGCGTTGATCCACTGCCAGATCTGCGAGCGGGAGATCTCCGCGGTGGCGGCGTCCTCCATCAGGCCGAAGATGCCGACGGCGCCCAGGCCGCGCAGCCAGGCCTCGATGTAGCGGATGCCGACCTGGACGGCGTTGCGCAGGCCCTCGTACGTGGGCCGGGCGTCCAGGGAGTCGATCGCGATGAGCTCGCCCGGGGCCACCGAGACGTCCTCGCGCAGGCGGTCCTTCTGGTTCGGCTTCTCGCCGAGCACCGCGTCGAAGGAGGCCATGGCGATCGGGACCAGGTCGGGGTGGGCGACCCAGGAGCCGTCGAAGCCGTCGCCGGCCTCGCGGTCCTTGTCGGCCTTGACCTTGTCGAAGGCGAGCTTGTTGGCCTCCGCGTCCTTGCGGGACGGGATGAAGGCCGCCATGCCGCCGATGGCGTGGGCGCCGCGCTTGTGGCAGGTGCGCACGAGCAGTTCGGTGTACGCCCGCATGAACGGGGCGGTCATCGTCACCGCGTTGCGGTCCGGCAGGACGAACTTCTCCCCGCCGTCACGGAAGTTCTTCACGATGGAGAAGAGGTAGTCCCAGCGGCCCGCGTTCAGGCCGGCCGCGTGGTCGCGCAGCTCGTAGAGGATCTCCTCCATCTCGTACGCGGCGGTGATCGTCTCGATGAGGACGGTGGCGCGGACGGTGCCCTGCGGGATGCCCACGTAGTCCTGCGCGAAGACGAAGATCTCGTTCCAGAGGCGCGCCTCCAGGTGCGACTCCGTCTTCGGCAGGTAGAAGTACGGGCCCTGGCCGAGGTCGATCAGGCGCTGCGCGTTGTGGAAGAAGTACAGGCCGAAGTCGACGAGCGAACCCGACGCGGCGGCGCCCTCGAACTGCAGGTGGCGCTCCTGGAGGTGCCAGCCGCGCGGACGCATCACGACGGTCGCGAGCTGGTCGGCGGACTTCAGGGCGTACGCCTTGCCCGTGCGCGGGTCCGTGAAGTCGATGCGGCGCTCGTAGGCGTCGATCAGGTTGAGCTGGCCGAGGACGACGTTCTCCCAGGTGGGGGCGGAGGCGTCCTCGAAGTCGGCGAGCCAGACCCTGGCGCCCGAGTTCAGGGCGTTGATGGTCATCTTGCGGTCCGTCGGACCGGTGATCTCCACACGGCGGTCGTTCAGCGCGGCCGGGGCCGGCGCCACCTTCCAGTCCCCCTCGCGGACCTGTGCGGTGTCGGCGAGGAAGTCGAGGGTGGAGGTCCGGGCGATCTCGGCGCGGCGCTCGCCGCGGAGGGCGAGGAGCTCGGCGCGGCGGTGGGCGAACCGCCGGTGGAGCTCGGCCACGAAGGCGAGGGCCGCGTCGGTGAGGACCTCGTCCTGCCGGGGCAGGGGCTCGGCGTCGACGATGGCCAGCGGAGACGGCGCTGGTGCGGACATATCTGTCACTCCTTCAGCGGCGGTGCCTGGCGGCCGCGGGGGAATGCTCGCGCAAGACGGCACGCAGTGCCGTCGGGTGTGGAGAGTTCCGGAGTACGGTCGCGGGCGCCGTATGTGGGTTCAGGGCGCTTCTGACCAGTGGATAGTAATTTCCTCATGGTGGAAGTTCAATGGTTTGTTGATGTCGAGATTCTCCGAGTCGACAGATTCCGCTTCCCCGTGGCCCTCAGTGCCATCGCCGTCACACCCTGCTCAGAGGAGACGTGCCAGGTCGGGGGGCGTGTCGATGTCGAAGGCCTCCGCGATGTCCCCGCACTCCACCAGAACGAGATCGTCCGCGTGTTGCGCCAGATGCACCCGCGCGCCCCGGTCGCCCGTCGCCGTGGCCGCGATGTCCGCCCACCGGTCCGCGCCGAACAGCACGGGGTGGCCGCGCTCGCCGTCGTACGCCGCCGCCGCCAGGCTCGCGGGGGAGCGGTAGGCCGCCAGGACCCGGGCCACGGCCGCGGAGCCGATGCCCGGCTGGTCCACCAGGGACACCAGGGCCGCGTCGGCCCCGGTACCGGCCAGGGAGGCGAGCCCGACCCGGAGCGAGGAGCCCATGCCCCGCCCCCAGTCCGGGTTGTCCACGAGCGCGCAGCCGGCCAGGTCCGCGCGTTCGCGGACCTCGGCCGCCGAGGCGCCGAGCACCACGTGCACCGGGCCGCAGCCCGCCTCGCGCAGCACCCGTACGGCGTTCTCGACCAGCGGGCGGCCGTGGTAGGGGAGCAGGGCCTTGGGCCGGCCGCCGAGCCGGCGGCCGCCGCCGGCCGCGAGCAGCAGGCCCGCGATCACGGGCGAGCCGGGTCCGGACGGGGCGTGGGGCGAGGTGTGGGATGCCATGGCACCGATTCTCGCCCCTGCCCCGGGGCGTCCCCCCGGACCGGGGAGCCCCCCGGCCCGGTGCGCGTCCGCGCCCCCCGCCCGGCCAGGGCGCGGCGTACGGCCGCCAGCGCGGCCCCGATCCGCAGCGGCTCGGAGATCCGGTTCTCACCGGCGGTCAGCAGGGCGCGCTCGTCACGGTCGGTCAGCATTTCGGCTTCTCCTTGCCAATCGGGGGCCAATGAGGCGAGTCTGGTCCCGGATTGGCCTGGCCGGCAGAGCCAATCGGGGGAGGTTGGCATGGCGAACGGGCGAGTGGTCCACACCGCGGACAGAACGATCGGCAGCCGCCAGCTGGCGGCGCTGCTGCCGGCCGAGGTCCTGGCCCGCCCCGGCTACCGGGCCCTCGCCGACGCCCTGCGCACCCTCGTGCTCGACGGCCGCGTCGCCCTGCACGTACGGCTGCCCGCCGAACGCGAGCTCGCCGAGGCGGTCGGCGCCAGCCGGGCCACCGTCACCGGCGCCTACGACCTCTTGCGCGAGAGCGGCTACGTCCGCAGCCGGCGCGGCTCCGGAACATGGACCGAGCTTCCCGAGGGCCACGCCCCGGTCGGCGCCCACGCCCTCCTCGGCGCGGGCGGCTACGGCGCCGACGACGACCCCGGAATCGACCTGGCCATCGCCGCCATGGGCGCCCCGGAGGGCGCCCTCACCGACGCACTGGCCTGGGCCGGCCCCCGGCTCCCGGCCGTGGCCCGCACCCCCGGCTACCACCCGTTCGGGCTGCCCGACCTGCGGGCGGCGGTCGCCGAGCGGTTCACCCGGCGCGGCCTGCCCACCCGGCCCGAGCAGATCCTGGTCACCGGTGGGGCGCAGCAGGCCTTCTCGCTGGTCGTCAGCCTGCTCTGCCGGCCGGGCGACCGGGTCCTGACCGAGAGCCCGACGTACGCCAACGCCCTCGACGCCCTGCGCCACGCGCGGCTGCGGACCGGGTCCATCGCCGTCTCGGCCGCGGGCTGGGACATGGAGATCGCAGAGTCCACCCTGCGCCAGACCGTGCCGCGGCTGGCCTACACCATCCCCGACTTCCACAACCCGACGGGCGCCCTGATGCCCCCGGAGCAGCGGCTGCGGCTGCTCGCGGCCACCCGGGCCACCGGGACGTGGCTGGTGGTGGACGAGACCATCGCCGACATCGCGCTGGACGTTCCCGCCCCCGCGCCGTTCGCCTCGCTCGCACCGCGGGGCGGCGCCGACCACGTGATCACCATCGGCTCGCTCAGCAAGACCCACTGGGGCGGGCTCCGGGCGGGCTGGATCCGGGCCACCGCCCGGATGGTCACCGAGCTGACCGCCGTCAAGGTCGCGGCCGACATGACCGGCTCGGTCCTCGACCAGCTCGTCGCGCTCCCGCTGATAGCGGGCCTGGACCGGTCCCTGCCCGCCCGTCTGGCGCAGCTGCGGATCCAGCGCGAGGCGCTGGTGCAGTCGCTCCAGCGGCACACCCCGGAGTGGTCCTGGCAACTGCCGCCGGGCGGGCTCTCGCTCTGGGTCGACCTCGGCGAACCGGTCAGTTCCGCCCTCGCCGAGCGGGCCGCGGCGGCCGGGGTGCACATCGGCCGGGGCGCCCGCTTCGGCGTGGACCCGGGCACCTTCGAGCACCGGCTGCGCATCCCGTACACCCTCCCCGCCGACCGCCTGGACGAGGGCGTGCGCCGCCTCGCGAGCGCGTTCCACGACGGGGTCCCGCTCCCCTCGGCGGTGGACCGCCCGCACTGGGTGGCGTAACCGCCCGGGGCGCCGACACCTCCTACGGCCGTCCGCGAGCGGTTCCACGACCAGGGAGGCGGTGCCGAGGACACCGAGGCCGACGGCCGGGGCGGCGGCGGTCCGCCGGTCGCGGACCGACCGGCCGGGGCAGGGGCCTACGGGGTGCGGATCAGCCGGCGGCTGCCCGCCGCCGCCACCGCCGAGGTGCGGGAGTCCACGCCGAGCTTGGCGTAGATGTGGACCAGGTGGGACTTGACCGTGGCCTGGCTGAGGAAGAGCTTCTTGGAGATCTGCTGGTTCGACAGGCCGTCCGCGACCAGCTGGAGCACCTCCAGCTCCCGCTTCGTCAGCGCCTCCGCCGGCGTCCGCATCCGGTCCATCAGGCGCAGCGCCACCGCGGGGGCCAGCGCCGACTGGCCCGCGGCGGCGGGGCGCACCGCCGCCGCCAGCTCCTCCGGCGGGGCGTCCTTGAGCAGGTAGCCGGAGGCCCCGGCCTCCACCGCCGCCAGGATGTCGGCGTCCGTGTCGTACGTGGTCAGGACCAGCACCCGGGGCGCCCCCGGCCGGGCCGTGATCAGGGCGGTGGCCGCGGAGCCGTGCATGCCGGGGCCGAACTGGAGGTCCATCAGGACCACGTCGACCGGGGTGTCCGCCGCCAGTTCCACCGCCCGCTCGGCGGTGGCGGCCTCGGCGACCACGGCGAAGCCCGGCTCGGTGTCCAGCACCGCGCGCAGCCCGGCCCGCACCACCGGGTGGTCGTCGGCCAGCAGCAGCCGGATCGTCATCGCAGGACCTCCGCGGGCAGGGGCAGGGTGACGGCCACGGCGGTGCCCTGGCCCGGATCGGACTCCACGGTGAACAGCCCGCCCAGCGTCTGGGCCCGCGAACGCATCGCCGGCAGCCCGAAGCCGCCGTCGCCGGAGGCCGCGGCCGAGGAGGGCTCGAAGCCCCGCCCGTCGTCCACCACGTCCAGCGTGACCGAGGTGTCCATGAAGGTCAGGGTGATCTCGGCGCGGTCCGCGCGGGCGTGCCGCACGACGTTGGCCAGCGCCGACTGGGCGATCCGCAGCAGGGCGACCTCGTACGGGGTCGGCAGCACGCGCGGGGCGCCGCTCAGGGAGAACCGCACCCGGGGCCCCGGAGCCCCCGCGCACAGCCGCTCCAGGGCGGCCGCGAGGGACCCGTGCTCCAGGTCCGGCGGGGTGAGGGCCCGTACGAAGCTGCGAGCCTCCGCGAGGTTCTCCTGGGCCGCCTCGCGGGCCCGGGCGATGTGCGCCAGCGCCGCCGCGTGCGCCGCGTCGGCGGCGCACGCGGGTTCGGCGGCGTCCGCGCGCTCCGCCGTGCCACGGGCCCGCGGCACGGCCGCCCCGGGCCCGGCGGCGTCCGCCGGCACGGTCGCCCCGGGCCCGGCCGTGCCGCTCGCGGCCGCCGCCCCGGTCCGCCCCTCCGCGAGGGCCCGCTCGGCCGCCCGCAGCAGCAGCTGGATCGAGGAGAGCCCCTGCGCGAGGGTGTCGTGGATCTCCCGTGCCAGGCGCTCCCGCTCGGCCAGGATGCCGGCGCCCCGCTCGGCCGCGGCCAGCTCGGCCCGGGTCGTGATGAGCTCCTCGATCAGCTCGCGGCGCCGCTCGCTCTCGCGGTACAGCGCCTGGTAGCCCAGTACGGTCGCCACCGCCACGGCCCCGCCCAGCAGCGGCCCGAGGAACGCCCCGGGGGTGGCGGCGCTGCTGTGCGCGAGGAACCCGCCGATCGCGGCGCAGGCGGTCGCCGCCACCGCCGCCACGCCCCAGCGCAGCCGCAGCAGGTGCAGCTCCAGGAAGTACAGCGGGAAGGCGATCCACAGCCCTTCGGGGGAGACCGCGAGCAGCGCCGCCCAGGCCGCGCCCAGCCCGGCCAGCCAGAGCGCCCCGGCGCGGGGCGAGCGGTGCACCACGGGCGCCCGTACGCCGGCCGCGTACACGGCGGCGAACAGCGCGCACCCGGCGAGCACCCACCCGGCCCGGGGCGCGGAGTCGGCGAGGGCGCGGCCTGCGGCCAGCGCGAGCAGCCCGAGGAGAAGCGCGTGCAGGCACAGCCGCAGGACGCGGGAGACGGGTGTCAGGGGGCGGGATTCCGGAGCAGGCATGGCCCGACCAGCGTAAGCGGGCGGCCGCGGGCCCCGGTCAACCGAAAGATTGATGTCTCGGCCGTCCCTTCGACACGAGGATCACTACTGTGGCGCGATGCCTTGTGCCCACGCGGAACACCAAGGTGGGGGACATGTTCGTCGCACGGAGAGATCTACGGTTCGCCAAGGGCCGGTTCGCCCTCATGGGCTCGGTGGTCCTGCTGATCACGCTGCTGGTCGGCCTGCTGTCCGGGCTCACCTCCGGCCTGGCCCGGGAGAACATCTCGGCCGTCACGGGACTGCCCGCCACCCACCTGTCCTTCGCCGCGCCCCCCGGCGACCAGAAGGTCTCGTTCACCAACTCCCATATACCGGAGAAGGCCTGGCTGGCCTGGCGCGCGCGCCCCGGGGTGAAGTCGGCTGAACCGGTCGGCATCCGCACCACCAACGCCGTCTCGGGTGAGCGCACCGCCGCCGTCTCCGTCTTCGGCGTCGAGCCGGGCGGCCGGCTCGCACCCCGCGGCTCCGGTCTCACCCAGGGACAGGTGGTGCTGACGGAGAAGGCCGCGAAGGAGCTCGGCGGGCTCGCCGCCGGGGGGAGGCTCAGGATCGGCCAGCTCGAACTGACCGTCGCGGCCGTCTCCGCCTCCGCGGCCTTCAGCCACACCCCGGTCGTCTGGATGGACCTCAACGACTGGCAGCGCGTCGGCAACCCGGGAACCTCCCTCGACACCCTCTCCACCGTCATCGCCCTGGACGCGCCCGGCGCGGTCACCGCCGCCGCCGACGGGGCGGCCGGGACCCGGACACTGAGCGTCGACGACGCGCTGGGGGCCATCGGCTCCTACAGCTCGGAGAACGGCTCGCTCCAGCTGATGCGCGGCTTCCTCTTCGCCATCTCCGCCCTCGTGATAGGCGCGTTCTTCACCGTCTGGACGATCCAGCGCAGCGGCGACATCGCCGTCCTGAAGGCACTCGGTGCCTCCACCCCCTACCTGCTCAAGGACGCCCTCGGCCAGGCCGTGGTCATGCTCGCCGTCGGGACGGGGCTCGGTACGGCCCTGGCCGCCGGCCTCGGTGCGCTGATCAGCGGCGGCGACGTGCCCTTCGTGCTCGACGCGGCCACCGTGCTGGTCCCCGCCGCGATCATGATCGCGCTCGGCGCGCTGGGCGCCGCCCTGTCCATCCGGCGGATCACCTCTGTAGACCCGCTGACCGCCCTCGGGAGCGTCCGATGACCCTGCTCGTCCACGACGTCACGCTCACCTACCCCGACGGCGACGGGCGGCTCACCGCCCTGGACGCGGTCACCCTGGACGTGCCGGCCGGCACGCTGACGGCCGTCATAGGCCCGTCCGGCTCCGGCAAGTCCAGCCTGCTGGCGGTCGCCGCCACGCTGGTCACCCCGGACGCGGGCCGGGTGGTCGTCGCGGGCCGCGACACCGCCCTGCTGAGCGCCGCCGAGAAGTCCGCGCTGCGCCGCGGGGAGATCGGCATCGTCTTCCAGCAGCCCAACCTGCTGGCCTCGCTCACCGCCGCCGAACAGCTCCAGGTGATGGCCCACCTGGCGGGCCGGCCCGCCGCGCGGCTGCGCCGCCGGGCCCTGGAGCTGCTCGACGCGGTGGGCCTGGCCGACAAGGCCGACAAGCGGCCCCACCAGCTCTCCGGAGGCCAGCGCCAGCGCGTCAACATCGCCCGGGCCCTGATGAACGAGCCCTCGGTGCTGCTGGTCGACGAGCCGACCAGCGCCCTGGACCACGAGCGCGGCGCGGCCGTGCTCGACCTGCTCGTGAACCTCACCCGGGAGCGCTCCACCGCGACCGTGCTGGTCACCCACGACCACGCCCACCTGGACCGGATGGACCGTACGGCCACGATGGCCGACGGCCGCCTCGCGCAGGGCCCGGCCCCGACCGCGGCCGGCTGAGACGGCGTACGGGCCCCGCGCCACGGCGGGGGGCGTACACGAGAGCCCCGGCCCCCGCATCGGAGGGGGCCGGGGCTCTCGCGTACGCCGTCGGTCAGGCGGGCGGGTTCTGCGTGGACAGGGCCACCGACAGCTCGGCGGCGATGCCCTGGAGGATCGGCACGATCGAGTCGGTCAGCGCCTCGGTGACCCGGCCGGCCGGGCCCGAGATGGAGATGGCGGCGGCGGTCGGCGAGTTCGGCACCGAGACCGCGAGGCACCGGACTCCTATCTCCTGCTCGTTGTCGTCGACCGCGTAGCCCACCTTGCGGACCTGCTCCAGGGCCTCCAGGAAGCCCTCGGGCGTGGTGATGGTCTTCTCGGTCGCGGCCGGCATCCCGGTGCGGGCCAGCAGGGCGCGGACCTCGTCGGCAGGGGTGTAGGCGAGGAGGGCCTTGCCCACGCCGGTGGAGTGCGGCAGCACGCGGCGGCCCACCTCGGTGAACATGCGCATGGAGTGCTTGGACGGCACCTGGGCGACGTAGACGATCTCGTCGCCGTCGAGCAGCGCCATGTTCGCGGTCTCGCCGGTCTCCTCGACCAGGCGGGCGAGGTAGGGCCGCGCCCAGGTGCCCAGCAGCCGCGACGCGGACTCGCCGAGGCGGATCAGGCGGGGGCCGAGGGAGTACCGCCGGTTGGGCTGCTGGCGCACGTAGCCGCACGCCACGAGGGTGCGCATCAGACGGTGGATGGTGGGCAGCGGCAGACCGCTGGCGGCGGAGAGCTCGCTGAGGCCGACCTCGCCCCCGGCGTCGGCCATGCGTTCGAGCAGATCGAAGGCGCGCTCAAGGGACTGGACGCCCCCGCTGGCGGCGGCGGGCTTCGCGGAAGCGTCGGTGGTGCTGGCGCTGGACGTCGGCACGGGCGCGGTCCTTTCGGTGCTGGCAGGCAAGCAAGCAGCCTACCGGTCGGTCGGCGTCGGCCCTAGGCCAGGGGAGCCGCCTTCCCCGCCGGTCAGAGGCGGTTTGTCCGGGTGGCGGACGTCCTCGGGAGGTTACCGGCCCACTCCCGGTGGTGGTAGCTACATTCTGTATCGCGAAATCTTAATTCCATCCTGTGGAAACATCCAATTGCGGTCCAGGCGTGTCAGTGGTCCGTCCGGGCGCTCTTGACTGGTCAGGGATCGCCGTGAAGACTCCGTCAACAGAACGTTGAATTTCGCTCTGTGGAAGTAGATGGGGAGGTTCCGGTGTCCGACGTGGCTGTGGAACTGGTACTGCGCTCGACGCGCGTCATCACCCCCGAGGGGACGCGCGCCGCCTCGGTGGCCGTCGCCGACGGGAAGATCACGGCGGTGCTGGCACACGACGCCGAGGTACCGGCCGGAGCCCGGCTGGAGGACTTCGGCGACGACGTCCTGCTCCCCGGCCTGGTCGACACCCACGTCCACGTGAACGACCCCGGCCGCACCGAGTGGGAGGGCTTCTGGACGGCCACCCGCGCCGCCGCGGCCGGCGGCATCACCACGATCCTCGACATGCCGCTCAACTCCCTGCCGCCCACCACCACGGTCGACAACCTCCGCGTCAAGCAGGAGGTCGCCCGCGCCAAGGCGCACGTGGACGTCGGCTTCTGGGGCGGCGCCCTGCCGTCCAACGTCAAGGACCTGCGCCCGCTGCACGACGCCGGGGTCTACGGCTTCAAGTGCTTCCTGTCGCCCTCCGGGGTGGAGGAGTTCCCCGAGCTCGACCAGGAGCAGCTGGCCATCTCCCTCGCCGAGATCACCGGCTTCGGCGGCCTGCTGATCGTGCACGCCGAGGACCCGCACCACCTGGAGTCGGCCCCGCAGAACCCGGGCCCCAAGTACGCGGACTTCCTCGCCTCCCGTCCCCGGGACGCCGAGAACACCGCGATCCAGAACCTGATCGACCAGGCCAGGCGGCTGAACGCCCGTGTCCACGTACTGCACCTGTCGTCCAGCGACGCGCTGCCGCTGATCGCCGCCGCCAAGGCCGAGGGCGTCCGGATCACCGTCGAGTCCTGCCCGCACTTCCTCACCCTGACGGCCGAGGAAGTCCCGGACGGCGCCACCGAGTTCAAGTGCTGCCCGCCCATCCGCGAAGCCGCCAACCAGGACCTCCTGTGGGACGCGCTCGCCGACGGCACCATCGACTGCATCGTCTCCGACCACTCGCCCTCCACCGCGGACCTGAAGACCGGCGACTTCGCCACCGCGTGGGGCGGCATCTCCTCCCTCCAGCTGGGCCTCCCGGCGATCTGGACCGAGGCGCGCGGCCGCGGCCGCTCCCTGGAAGACGTCGTGCGCTGGATGTCCGCCGCCCCGGCCGCCCTCGCCGGCCTGACGCAGAAGGGTGCGATCGAAGCCGGCCGCGACGCCGACTTCGCCGTCCTGGCACCCGAAGAGACCTTCACCGTGGATCCCGCGGAACTGCACCACCGCAACCGGATCACGGCGTACGCGGGCAAGACCCTGCACGGCGTCGTGAAGTCCACCTGGCTGCGCGGCACGCGGATCGCGGACCACGGCACCCCGACCGAGCCCACGGGCCTCCTCCTCGAAAGGCAGAACTGACAGTGGCGATTGCGACCTTCACCGGCAACGCGAACCCGTACGGAGGCGGCGACCCGTACGCGGACTACCGCACCGCGGACTTCCCCTTCACCCAGTACGCGAACCTCGCCGCCCGTGAGCTGGGCGCCGGTGTCATCGAGGCCAACGACGAGTTCTTCGCCCAGCGCGAGAACCTGCTGATCTCCGAGGCGGCGCACTTCGACCCCGAGGACTTCGGCCACAAGGGCAAGGTCATGGACGGCTGGGAGACCCGCCGCCGCCGCGGAGTCTCCGCCACCCAGCCCTGGCCCACCGCCGAGGACCACGACTGGGCGCTCGTCCGCCTCGGCGCCCCCGGCGTCATCCGCGGCATCATCGTCGACACCGCGCACTTCCGCGGCAACATGCCGCAGGCCGTCTCGGTCCAGGGCGCCTGCGTCGCGGGCTCCCCGACCGCGCAGGAGCTCCTCTCCGACGACGTGAAGTGGACGACCCTCGTCGAGCGCACCCCGGTCGGCGGCCACGCGGCCAACGGCTTCGAGGTGAACGTCGGGCAGCGCTTCACGCACCTGCGCGTCAACCAGCACCCCGACGGCGGCATCGCCCGCCTGCGCGTCCACGGCGAGGTCCGCACCGACCCGAAGTGGCTGGCCGCGCTGGGCACGTTCGACGTCGTCGCGCTGGAGAACGGCGGCTCCGTCGAGGACGCGTCCAACCGCTTCTACTCGCCGCCGGCCAACACCATCAACCCGGGCCGCTCCCGCAAGATGGACGACGGCTGGGAGACCGCCCGCCGCCGCGACCACGGCAACGACTGGATCCGCTACCAGCTCGCCGCCGAGTCCGAGATCCGCGCCGTCGAGATCGACACCGCGTACCTCAAGGGCAACTCGGCCGGCTGGGCCTCGCTGTCCGTCAAGACGGGCGAGGACGGCGAGTGGACGGAATTCCTGCCGCGCACCCGCCTGCAGCCCGACACCAACCACCGCTTCGTGCTGGACGCCCCGGCGGTCGGCACGCACGTCCGGATCGACATCTTCCCGGACGGCGGCTTCTCCCGGCTGCGCCTGTACGGCTCGCTGACGGAGGCCGGCGCCGCCGCGCACGCCGCGCGCCACCAGGAGCTCGGCGGCTGACGCCTCCCGCCCCGCGACCGCCCCGGGGGCCGACACCCCCGGGGCGCACACGGCCCGAAGGGGCGCACCGCCCGGCGGTGCGCCCCTTCGGCGCGTCGCGGGCCGGGCTACGCCGCGTGGCCGCCGTCGACCGAGAACTCGGCGCCCGTGACGTACGCGGCGTCCGGTCCCGCCAGGAACGACACCACGGCCGCCACCTCCCGGGGGGTGCCGAAGCGGCCGAGGGCCGTCAGCGCGGCCTGCGGGGCGGCGTACGGTCCGTCCGCCGGGTTCATGTCCGTGTCCACCGGACCCGGGTGGACGATGTTCGCGGTGATCCCGCGCCCGCCCAGCTCCCGGGCCAGCGCTTTGGTCAGCCCGGTCAGCGCCGACTTGCTCATCGTGTAGAGGGTGCCGCCCGGTCCGGGCGCCCGCTGGGTCACGCAGCTGCCGATGGTGAGGATCCGTCCGCCCTCGCCGAGCCTCGGGGCGGCGGCCCGCGTGGTCAGGAAGACGCCGCGGACGTTGACCGCCAGGACCTGTTCGACGTCGGCCGCCGTCAGCTCCTCCAGGGGGCCGAGCACGCCGATCCCCGCGTTGTTGACGAGCACGTCGAGCCGGCCGAGTTCCCGTACGGTCCGCTCCACCGCCCCGGCGGCCGCCTCCGGGTCGCCCGCGTCGGCCCGGACGGCCAGCCCGCGGCGCCCGGTCGCCTCGATCCCCTTCAGCACCTCGGCCGCGTGCGACTCGCCCGTCCGGTAGGTGAACGCGACGTCCGCGCCGTCCTCGGCGAGCCGCAGAGCGGTCGCTGCCCCTATGCCCCGGCTGCCGCCCGTCACCAGTGCCACTTTGCCGTTCACGGTGTTCTCCCTCGGTTGCCCTCAAGTGGTTGCGTCTTCAATGAAATGGCAGTCGGGGTGCGGGCGCTGGCGGGAATCGGACGTGGCGTTCACGCGCGCCGCACCGATCAGTTCCGGGATCGCGGGAAGTCTGGACGGAGCAGGGACCACCGAGAAGTGACCAGCACCACCGAGCCGGGAGCGCAGAGCCATGGGCAAGCTGACCCTCACCACCTTCCTGACCCTCGACGGGGTGATGCAGGCCCCGGGCGGGCCGGACGAGGACCGCAGCGGCGGCTTCGACTACGGCGGCTGGCTCGTGCCGTTCGTTGACGAGGGCATGGGGGAGTTCATGACCGAGGTCTTCGACCGGGCCGGCGCCTTCCTGCTCGGGCGCCGGACGTACGAGATCTTCGCCGGGTACTGGCCGCACCAGACCGACCCCGCCGACCCGATCGCCGGCCGCCTCAACGGCCTGCCGAAGTACGTGGCCTCCACCACCCTGAAGGAACCGGCCTGGGCCGGGACCACCGTCATCGACGGGGAGCAGCTGCAGAGCGAGGTCGTGCGGGCGAAGGACGCGACCGAGGGGGAGCTCCAGGTCCACGGCAGCGGAGCGCTGGCCCAGTGGCTGCTGGCCCGCGACCTCGTGGAGGAGCTGAACCTGCTCGTCTACCCGGTGTTCCTCGGCGCCGGCCGCCGGCTGTTCCCGACGGGCGGCCTCCCCACGGCCTGCGAGGTCACGCAGTCCCGCACCACCTCCAGCGGTACGTCCATCCGCACGTACCGCCCCACGGGACGCGCGGCGTTCGGCACGATCGGGCAGTGATCCGGGGCCGCCCGGGGCGCCGCGGCCGCCCGCCGGGCAACCGGCCGCGGCCGCCCCAGGGCAGCGGCCCCGGCCGGGGCGTGAACGACTGCGGCTGGCCCTGCGGCGGCCCTGCGGGCGACTCCGGGCCCGGCCCTGCACCCGGCCCCGCCGCCGGTCGGCAAAGCGGTCGCCCGCCACCACCGGCTCCGGTAGCGTGGCCGCGCACCCGTGCGAGCCGCCGAAGTCTCCACCCGCCACCCGCCGTTGGAGACAGCCCGTGACCGTGGCCCCGCCAGCCCCCGCCTCCGCCTCCGCTCCCTCCGCACCGGAAGCCGCACCCCGCCCGAACTGGACCGCCGACCTGCCCGTCCTGGCCGTGGCCGTCGTGTGGGGCGGCAGCTACCTCGCCGCCAAGGGCATCACCACCGCGCACACCGTGATCGCCGTACTGGTGCTGCGCTTCGCGCTCGTGCTGCCCGTCCTGGTCCTCGTCGGACGGCGACGGCTGCGGGCGCTGACCCCCGCCCAGCTGCGCGGGGCCGGGCTGCTGGGCCTCGTGCTGGGCGGGATCTTCCTGCTGGAGACGTACGGGGTCGTCCACACCTCCGCCACCAACGCCGGGCTGATCATCAGCCTGACCATGATCTTCACCCCGCTGGCGGAAGCCGCCGTGCGCCGCGTCCGCCCGTCGGCCGCGTTCCTCGGCGCCGCCGCCGTCTCCGTGACCGGCGTCGTGCTGCTGACCCAGGGCGCCGGCTTCACCGGGCCGGGCCTCGGTGACCTGCTGATCCTGGGCGCCGCCCTCGCCCGGACCCTGCACGTGCTGCTGATGGCCCGCGTCAAGGCCGTCCAGGACGCCGACTCGCTCTCCCTGACCACCGTCCAGCTGGGCGGCGCGGTCCTCGTCTTCGCCCTGCTCGCCGCACTCCCCGGCACCGGGGCCACCCCCTGGGCGGCCGCCGCCGACTTCGGGGCCGCCGAGTGGGCGGGCCTGGTGTTCCTCTCCGTCTTCTGCACCCTCTTCGCGTTCTTCGTGCAGATGTGGGCCGTACGCCGCACCTCCCCCTCCCGCGTCAGCCTGCTGCTCGGCACCGAGCCCCTGTGGGCGGCCGCCGCCGGCATCGCCATCGGGGGCGAGCACCTCGGCCCGCTCGGGTTCGCCGGAGTCGCCCTCGTCCTGGCCGGGACCGCCTGGGGGCGCCGCGCGGCCGGGTGAACGTTGGCCGGATCATGACCCGCCGCCGGCGCGCGGCGCCCGTACGCTGGCGGGCATGCCGCCGCCGGGAGCCACCCGTTCACAGGTCCGGGAGCTCCTCCAGCCGGACCCGGCGCCGCTCGCGGCGCGACACCTCGCACGCCTCCGCCACCCGCAGCGCGACCAGCGCCTCGCGGCCGTCGCACGGATTGGGCCCCTCGCCGCGGATCAGCCGTACGAAGGCGGCCAGCTCCTCCTCGTACGCGGGGGCGAACCGCTCCAGGAATCCGGTCCACGGCTTGCCGGCCGCGGGCGGCCCGTGCGGTTCGGTCGAGGCGATCGGCGTGCGGTCGTCCAGCCCGACGGAGACCTGGTCCCGCTCTCCGGCCAGCTCCATCCGCACGTCGTACCCGGCGCCGTTGCACCGGGTGCCGGTCGCCGTGACGAGCGTCCCGTCGTCCAGCGTGAGCACCGCCGCCGCCGTGTCGATGTCACCCGTCTCGCGGAACCGGGCCGGGCCGGCGTCGGAACCGGCCGCGTACACCTCGCTCACCTCCCGCCCGGTCACCCAGCGGACCATGTCGAAGTCGTGCACCAGGCAGTCCCGGTACAGCCCGCCGGAGGTCGCCAGGTACGCGGCCTCCGGCGGCTCAGGGTCGGCGGTCGTCGTCCGTACCGTGTGCAGCCGCCCCAGGGCGCCCGAGCGGACCAGGTCCCTGGCGGAGCGGTAGCCCGCGTCGAAGCGGCGCATGAAGCCCGTCTGGAGCACCCCGCCGAGCGCGGTCACCTCGCGCACCACCGCCAGGCTGCGGGCCAGGTCGGGGGCGACCGGCTTCTCGCAGAACACCGGCAGGCCGCCCCGTACCGCCCGTACGACCAGCTCCGCGTGGCCCTCGGTGGCGCAGGCCACCACCACCGCGTCGACGCCCCAGGTGAAGACCTGCTCGACCGAGGGCGCGGCGGTGGCCCCGAGCCGGTCGGCGAGGCGCGCCGCCCGCGCGGGATCGGCGTCGGCGAGCAGGAGCGAGCCCGCGTCCGGGCGGCGGGCCAGCGCCGCCGCGTGGAACGAGCCGATCCGGCCCGTCCCGATGAGCCCGATGCGCATGCACTCAACCTGACCCCGTACGTGGGACCTGTCAATCTGCCCGCGCATGACCCGATGACCCCGCATGGTCCACTGTGGCGGATACTGGGCGGCTGGAACCGGAATGACCGAATGATGACGGACGACACGGACGAGGGAAGGGCACGGCGACGTGGCTAGGGTTCGGACAGGGGTGCGCGTCGTGGGCGCCGTGCTCGCGGCGGTACTGGGAGCCTCGCTCGCGGGATGCAGCAGTACGGGCGGCAAGCGCGCCGAGGAGCGGGCCGAGGCCGCCGAGGCGGGCCGTCCCGCCGTCTCCACCCCGCGCTGGACCTTCGCGATGGTGACCCACGCCGGCGACGGCGACACCTTCTGGGACATCGTCCAGAAGGGTGCCAAGGAGGCCGCGGCGAAGGACAACATCAACTTCGTCTACGCCCACGACGACCAGGCCCAGCAGCAGGCACAGTTCGTGCAGAACGCGATCGACCAGAAGGTCGACGGCATCGTCGTCAGCCTCGCCAAGCCCGAGGCCCTCAAGGACGTCATCGCCAAGGCGGTCAAGGCCGGCATCCCGGTGATCACCGTGAACTCCGGTTCCGCCCAGTCCGCCGCGTACGGGGCGCTCACCCACATCGGCCAGGACGAGGAGATCGCCGGCGAGGCGGTCGGCGCCGAGCTGACGAAGCGCGGCCGCAAGAAGGCCGTCTGCGTCCTGCACGAGCAGGGCAACGTGGGCCACGAGCAGCGCTGCGCCGGGGCGAAGAAGACCTTCGGCGGCACGATGGAGAACCTGTACGTCGAGGGCACCAACATGCCCTCCGTCCAGGCGGCCCTCCAGGCCAAGCTCCAGGCCGACCCGTCCGTCGACGCGATCGTCACCCTCGGCGCCCCCTTCGCGCCCACCGCCGTCAAGGCGAAGGACGCGGCGGGCAGCAAGGCCGAGGTGGACACCTTCGACCTCAACGCGTCCGTCGCCCGTGACCTGAAGTCCGGCGCGCTCGGCTTCGCCGTCGACCAGCAGCCCTACCTCCAGGGCTACGAGGCGATCGACCTGCTGTGGCTCCACCGCTACAACGCGAACGTGCTCGGCGGCGGCCGCCCGGTCCTCACCGGACCGCAGATCGTCACCGGCGCCGAGGCGTCCGCGCTGGAGGAGTACATCAAGCGGGGCAGCCGATGAGCGCCGCCGCACCCTCCGCGGACGAACGGCTCGCGCCCAGCTCCCTGCTGCGCAGGCTGCTCGGCCGCCCGGAGCTGGGCGCGGTGGTCGGCGCCGCCGCCGTCTTCGTGTTCTTCTCCTTCGCCGCCGACAGCTTCCTGCGGGCCTCCAGCCTCAGCACGGTCCTGTATTCGGCCTCCACGATCGGGATCATGGCCGTCCCGGTGGCGATGCTGATGATCGGCGGGGAGTTCGACCTGTCCGCCGGCGTCATGGTCACCACCTCGGCGCTGTTCAGCTCGATGTTCAGCTACCAGATGACGGCCAACGTCTGGGTCGGCGTCCTGGTGTCCCTGGCCGTCACCCTCGCCATCGGCTTCTTCAACGGCTTCATGCTGACCCGCACCAAGCTGCCGAGCTTCATCATCACGCTCGGCACCTTCCTGATGCTGACCGGCCTGAACCTCGGCTTCACCAAGCTGATCAGCGGCTCGGTCTCCACGAAGTCCATCGCCGACATGGAGGGCTTCGCCTCCGCCCGCGCGCTCTTCGCCTCGCAGTGGACCGTCGGCTCGGTCACCCTCAAGGTCACCATCCTGTGGTGGTTCGCCCTGGTCGCGGTGGCCACCTGGATCCTGCTGCGGACCCGCGCCGGGAACTGGATCTTCGCCGTGGGCGGCGGAGCCGACGCGGCCCGCGCTACCGGCGTACCGGTGGTCAAGACCCGCATCGGCCTCTACATGGGCGTCGCGCTCTGCGCCTGGATCGCCGGCCAGCACATCCTCTTCTCGTTCGACGTGGTCCAGTCGGGCGAAGGCGTCGGCAACGAGTTCCTGTACATCATCGCGGCGGTGATCGGCGGCTGCCTGATGACCGGCGGCTACGGCTCCGCCATCGGCTCGGCCGTCGGCGCCTTCATCTTCGGCATGACCAGCAACGGCATCGTCTACGCCCAGTGGAACCCGGACTGGTTCAAGTTCTTCCTCGGCGCGATGCTGCTGCTCGCGACGCTGCTCAACGCATGGGTCCGCAAGCGGGCGGAGGCGAAGTGACCATGACCGAGGCGACCGGCCCCGCACCCGCGCTGGTGAAGCTGACCGACGTCAGCAAGTACTACGGCAACATCCGCGCCCTCCAGGGCGTCTCCCTGGAGGTCTCCGCCGGCGAGATCACCTGCGTCCTGGGCGACAACGGCGCCGGCAAGTCCACCCTCATCAAGATCATCGCGGGGCTGCACCGGCACGACGCCGGCTCCTTCGAGATCGAGGGCGAGGAGACCGTCCTGGCCAACCCGCGCGCGGCCCTCGACCACGGCATCGCCACCGTCTACCAGGACCTGGCCGTCGTCCCGCTGATGCCCGTCTGGCGGAACTTCTTCCTCGGCTCCGAGCCGACCAGGGGCCGGGGCCCGCTGCGCCGCCTCGATGTGCAGCTCATGCGCCGGACCACCCGCACCGAGCTGCTGCGCATGGGCATCGACCTGCGCGACGTGGACCAGCCCATCGGCACCCTGTCCGGCGGCGAGCGGCAGTGCGTGGCCATCGCCCGCGCCGTCTACTTCGGCGCCAAGGTCCTCGTACTGGACGAGCCCACCGCCGCGCTCGGCGTCAAGCAGTCCGGCGTCGTCCTGAAGTACGTCGCCGCCGCCCGCGACGCGGGCCTCGGCGTGGTCCTGATCACCCACAACCCGCACCACGCCTACCTGGTCGGGGACCGTTTCGTCCTCCTCAAGCGCGGCACCATGGCGGGCAGCCACACCCGGGACTCGATCACCCTGGACGAGCTGACCCGGCAGATGGCGGGAGGCTCCGAGCTCGACGAACTGAGCCACGAGCTGGAGCGGGTGGCAGAATCAGGCCCAGACAGCACGCCACCCAGCACGCCACCAGGCCCGGGCACCCCGTCCGGCACCACCGCACCATGAGGGACGTCACGACTCGATGAGCACGTACCGGGACTTCACGCTCGCCCACCGGGGCTCGGCGCGGGGCACCGTCCTGCGGACCATCGGGACCCGTGAGCGCCGGTCGCACCTGACCGCCCCGCGCGTACCGACCGTCGGCATCGACATCGGCGGCACCAAGGTGATGGCCGGCGTCGTCGACGCCGACGGCATCATCCTGGAGAAGATCCGCGCGGAGACCCCCGACAAGTCCAAGAGCGCCAAGGTCGTCGAGGACACCATCGTCGAGCTGGTCCTGGACCTCTCCGACCGGCACGACGTGCACGCGGTGGGCATCGGCGCGGCCGGCTGGGTCGACGCCGACCGCTCCCGCGTCCTGTTCGCACCCCACCTGGCCTGGCGCGACGAGCCGTTGCGCGACGCGCTGCAGTCCCGGCTCGCGGTCCCCGTCATGGTGGACAACGATGCCAACACCGCCGCCTGGGCCGAATGGCGCTTCGGCGCCGGCCGCGGCGAGGACCACCTCGTCATGATCACGCTCGGCACCGGCATCGGCGGGGCCATCCTCGAAGGCGGCCAGGTCAAGCGCGGCCGGTACGGGGTCGCGGGGGAGTTCGGCCACATGCAGGTCGTCCCCGGCGGCCACCGCTGCCCCTGCGGCAACCGGGGCTGCTGGGAGCAGTACAGCTCCGGCAACGCCCTGGTCCGCGAGGCCCGCGAGCTCGCCGCCGCCGACTCGCCGGTGGCGCACAACATCATCGCCCGGGTCGGCGGCAACGTCTCGGAGATCACCGGACCGCTCATCACCGAGCTGGCCCGCGAGGGCGACGCCATGTGCGTCGAACTGCTCCAGGACATCGGCCAGTGGCTCGGCGTCGGCATCGCCAACCTCGCCGCCGCCCTAGACCCCTCCTGCTTCGTCATCGGCGGCGGCGTCAGCGCCGCCGACGACCTGCTGATTGGCCCGGCCCGGGACGCCTTCCGCCGCCACCTGACCGGGCGCGGCTACCGGCCCGAGGCCCGCATCGCCAAAGCCCAGCTCGGCCCCGAGGCCGGCATGGTCGGCGCCGCCGACCTCTCCCGGCTCGTCGCCCGACGCTTCCGCCGCGCCACGCGCCGGCGCGTCGAGCGGTACGAGCGCTACGCACAGTTCGGCCGGCGTGACGCCGCCGCCGGCCCCGAGGACCAGGACCAGCAGTGACACCGCCGCCCACCCTGCCCCACCAGGCCTCCGCACCCGACGGGGACTCCGTACCGCCGCCCGCGGAGGACCGCAGGCACGTCGTACGGCGCCGCTGGGTCACCGCGATCATCATCCTGCTGCTGGTCGGCGTCCCCGCGGGATACCTCGCCGTCTCGGCCCAGCAGAGCCGCCAGAGCGGCCGCGACAAGGCCGCCAAGGTCGGCGCGACGAAGGTCCGCCCCGGCTGGCCCTCCAAGGTGCAGCGCAGCCTCTACGAGGTGCCGATCCCGGACAAGGCCTGGCGGGTCGGCTTCCTGGAGACGAACAACTGGCGCACCAGCCGGCTGTACACCCAGTTCGCGGTCACCCCGGCCGACCTGGACACCTTCCTGACCTCCGTCGGCACCAGCCGCGGGGAGCTGACCCCCGGCGTCGCCATCTCGGCACACGACACCGAGGTCGCGGGCTGGAACTGGAAGACCCACTCGGACTGGCTCGGCACCACCCTCGAACAGGACGACCCGCGCCCCACCCGGGACATCACCGTCGACGCCACCAACCCGCGCATCGCCAAGGTCTACGTGGTCTCCGCCACCACCCCCTGACCCCGCACGCCCGGCGCCGGGCCGTCTAGCCTTGCCCCATGAAGCTCACCAAGCGGCTGCACTCCTGCGTCGAGCTGGAGAAGGACGGGCGCAGGCTCGTCATCGACCCCGGCGCCATCAGCGAACCGGACGCGGGCCGGGGCGCCGACGCCCTGCTGGTCACGCACGAGCACCCCGACCACTTCGAGGAGGGCCGGCTGCGGGCCGTCCTCGACGCGAACCCGGCGGCGGAGCTGTGGACCCTGCGCAGCGTCGCCGGGAAGCTGGCGCCGGCCTACCCCGGCCGGGTGCACACGGTGGGCCACGGGGACGCCTTCACCGCGGCCGGATTCGACGTCCAGGTGCACGGCGAGCTGCACGCCGTGATCCACCCGGACATCCCGCGGATCACGAACGTCGGCTTCCTCGTGGACGGTTCGCTCTTCCACCCCGGCGACGCCCTGACCGTGCCCGGCACGCCCGTGGACACCCTGATGCTGCCGGTGCACGCCCCGTGGAACAAGATCGCCGAGGTGATCGACTACGTCCGCGAGGTCAAGCCCCGCCGGGCCGTCGACATCCACGACGCGTACCTCTCCGACATCGCCCGGCCGATCTACGACGGCGCCCTGGCCGCCCTGGGCGGCGCCGGCCACGGCCGGCTCACCGCCGGGGACAGCACCGAACTGTGACTGTCGGTGCCAGGCGATAGGTTGGCGGGTATGCGTATCGCCACGTTCAACGTCAACTCCATCACCGCCCGGCTGCCGCGCCTGCTCGCCTGGCTGGAGAGCTCGGGCACCGACGTCCTGTGCATCCAGGAGACCAAGTGCTCCGCGGAGCAGTTCCCGCACGCCGAGCTGCGCGAGCTGGGCTACGAGTCGGCCGTCAACGCCACCGGCCGGTGGAACGGCGTGGCCCTGCTCTCCCGGGTCGGCCTGGAGGACGTGGTCCTCGGGCTGCCCGGCGGGCCCGACTACGAGGGCGTCCAGGAGCCCCGCGCGATCTCCGCCACCTGCGGCGGGGTCCGCGTCTGGTCGGTGTACGTGCCCAACGGCCGCGAGGTCGAGCACGACCACTACGGCTACAAGCTGGGCTGGTTCCGCTCCCTGGCCGCGGCCGTCGCGGACGACGCGGCCGGCCCCCGCCCCTTCGCGGTGCTCGGCGACTTCAACGTGGCCCCGACCGACGAGGACGTCTACGACCCGGCCGTCTTCGAGGGCGCCACGCACGTCACCCCCGCCGAGCGCGCCGCCCTGGAGGCGCTGCGCGACGCCGGCCTCTCCGACGTGTTCCCGCGCGCGCTCAAGTACGACCGCCCCTACACCTTCTGGGACTACCGGATGCTCGCCTTCCCGAAGAACAGGGGCATGCGCATCGACCTGGTGTACGGGAACGAGGCCTTCACCAAGGCCGTCACCGACGCCTACGTGGACCGCGAGGAGCGCAAGGGCAAGGGGGCGTCCGACCACGCGCCGGTCGTCGTGGACCTGGACCTGGAGCGGTAGGCCCGAACGGAACGGATCAGGCGCGCCCTGTGGCCAGTGGCGGATCGTGGTGCGAGTCTGGGTGGTATGAACATCCCTTTCCTGGACAACTGGCTGAAACGGCACGAAACGGAACGGGGTGCGGGGCTCGCCGACGCCCTCGCGGACGATCCCGACGGCATCGCCGACTTGTTCTCGGAGTGCGAGATGCTGCGGGTCCAGGCGAGGGCGGCCGGACTTGAACTCGACGAGAGCACAGGCTCGTTGGAGGCCCTCGACCAGCTGATGCCGCGCTGGCGTCGGGACCCCGAGGCGGTGCCCTGGCTCGGCAACGACGCGGGCTTCTACCTCGGCACGGTGATCGTCCGCTCGATCCCCGGGGCCGCCTGGCAGGTCTGGCCGAACGGCCAGCCGGTGATCCGGCTGGCCTCGGGCCGGGAGCTGAACGTGATCGAGTCCGGGGTGTCCTGGGCGATGACCGGTTCCCCCGAACTGAGCCAGGCCTATGCCGAGGCCTCCGAGGGCTGATCGCACCCGGATGTAGCTTTATGCCCCCTTTAGGCGTGTCGAGGGGAAGTGCCCTTCCCGGGCTGGATAGTTTGCGTGACCTCGACACCGACAAGTGGGCAGGGCAGCGCATGGCCGTCGATCCGTTGATCGAGCTGCGGAACGTGAACAAGCACTTCGGAGAGTTGCACGTACTCCAAGACATCAACCTCACCGTCGGCCGCGGGGAGGTCGTGGTGGTCATCGGCCCCTCCGGCTCCGGCAAATCGACCCTGTGCCGGGCGATCAACCGACTGGAGACGATCGAGTCGGGAACGATCACGCTCGACGGCAAGCCGCTGCCGGCCGAGGGCAAGGAACTGGCGCAGCTGCGCGCCGAAGTCGGGATGGTCTTCCAGTCCTTCAACCTCTTCGCGCACAAGACCGTCCTCGCCAACGTCTCCCTCGCGCAGATGAAGGTGCGCGGCCGCAAGCGGGACGAGGCGGACAAGCGCTCCCGGGAGCTCCTGGAGCGGGTCGGCCTCGCCGACCAGGCCCCCAAGTACCCCGCCCAGCTGTCCGGCGGCCAGCAGCAGCGCGTCGCCATCGCCCGCGCCCTCGCCATGAGCCCCAAGGCCCTGCTCTTCGACGAACCCACCTCCGCGCTCGACCCGGAGATGATCAACGAGGTGCTGGAGGTCATGCAAAAGCTGGCGAGCGAGGGCATGACCATGGTCGTGGTCACCCACGAGATGGGCTTCGCCCGGTCCGCCGCCAACCGCGTCGTGTTCATGGCCGACGGCAGGATCGTCGAGGACCGGACCCCGGAGGAGTTCTTCACCGCCCCCGAGAGCGACCGGGCCAAGGACTTCCTCTCCAAGATCCTGAAGCACTGAGGGCGGCGCCATGATGCGCACCCGTGCCCTCCTCGTCGCCCTGCTCGTCCTCGCCGCCACCGTCGGCTGCGGCAAGTCCGGCAGCCCCCCGGGGAACGGTGTAGCCCCGAAGAGCCACCACCCCGCCCGGCAGCAGCCGTGGATCACTGCTCGCGCAGCGGCACCGAGACGTACGAGGGATCGGTGCGCGGCGAGGAGAAGGTCAGCTGCGCGCCGGTGGGGTTGTGCTCGATGTACAGGGGGTCGACGGTGTCGACGACGAGCGCGAGCCGGTGGCCGGCGGGCACGTCGTAGGCGGTGGAGTAGAGCTCCAGGTCCACCCCGAAGGCCTGGCCCGGGGTCTTGCCGTGGAAGGTGTACGGGGCGTTGCTGACGAGCTTGCCGACGCCGAGCGGGCCGACGTCGTAGAGGTACGCGACGAAGGTGCCGTCGCCCTTGGTGGGCGTGACGGTGGTGTGGAGGCGGACGTCGCCGCGGATGCGGCGGTCGCGGTCGTAGCGCGGCGACTGCCATACCGCGGCGAAGGAGCGGGGGAGCAGGGGGATGGAGGCGACCGGCGGGGTCTTGAGGAACTGGTCGAGGAGGTTGGAGAGCAGGACGACGCCGCCGTTGGCCCCGGAGTCGACGTTCGCGAAGACGTGCTCGCTGTCGGAGAGCGCGATGCGCTCGGTGCCCGCGGCGCCGACCGACTTCCAGTCCGGGTAGCCCTCGTAACCGCCGGTACTGCGGGACTTGAGCTGGACCGGGGCCTCGGTGTCGACGCCGTTGCGCTCGCCCTTGAGGTAGCGGTCGAACCAGCGGTGGGCGCTGGTCCAGGTGTCGTTGGGCAGACCGAGCAGGCCGGTGAGTTCGGCGGTGGCGTGGTCGCCGGGGCGGAACTCCAGGCGCTTGGGGCCGGTCAGCTTCTCGAAGAAGTCGGCGTACTGGTTGGGCGGGAAGATGGTGTCGCCCCACGCGTTCCCCATCATGATCGCGGGACCGTTGGCGTTGATCCGGTCGACCTCGAAGGCCGCCGAGCGCTTCTTGCCCCAGTCGATCATCTGCTGCTCGCGGTCGAGCCGGGAGCCGAGGAAGTCGCCGAGAATCGACTGGAGTTCGGGACCGGGACGGCCGGTGATGCTGCCGGCGACGCCGAGCAGACCGGCGGCCTGGAGGTGCTGCGTGCGGCCGGAGTAGATGGAGGCCACGAGGTCGGCCCAGCCGCTCATCGCGACCACGGCCTTGATCCGGGGGTCGTGCGCGGAGGCCAGCAGGCTTATGCCCGCACCGTACGAGACCCCGCCGAGGCCGATGCGGTCCGCGTCGGCGGGGGTGTGGGTGAGGGCCCAGTCGATGACGGCGGACACGTCGGCGATGTCCGGCGGGCCGGCCACCTCGATCTCGCCACCGGAGAGCCAGAAGCCGCGGGAGGTGTAACTGACCACGACGTAGCCGGAGTCGGCGAGCTTCTTGGCCTGTGCGATGTATTCGATCTGCGGCAGGCCCCAGCTGGTGGGCAGCACGATCAGCGGGTACGTCCGGCCCTGCTCGGCGCCGGCCGGGGTGAAGACGTTGCCCTTGAGGGTGATGCCGCCGGAGCCGGGAATGTCGCGGAACCGCAGTTCCGACGAGGCGTCCGAGACGTTCGAGGTGACGGCGGTGGCAGGTGCGGGGGCCGCCTGGGCCTGGTGGGGGGCCAGGCCCAGGGCGGCTGCCGCCAGCAGGGCTGCCACCGCAGCGGCGGTGGTGGTGCGTTCCATCAATCGCTCCTCGCGTACGCCGGGTGGTGAAAGTGACCCGACGGTAACGGGGAGGGATTACCGAAGGTAACCCGTCGGTAAGTTACGTGGTGGTAACAATTGAACGAGAGTCAGTCGGCGGGTGCGGCCCCGGCGCCGGCCGGACGGGGGCCGGCGTCGGCCGGACGGGGGCCGGCGTCGCCGAGGGGGCCCCGCGCGCCGGTCGGGGATCGCCCGGCCCGCCGGGGGATCAGCCGTTCCGGGCGCCGCCGGCCAGTGCGCTCTTGGCCTTCCAGTCGTCCCAGGACAGGTTCCACTCGCCGTAGCCGTTGCCGATCTCCGCGTTGCCCTTGGAGCCGCTGCCGACCACCTCGAAGGGGTCGCCGACCTGGACCCTCGCGTAGAAGTCCTCGGCGTCGGAGTCGCTCATGCCCACGCAGCCGGAACTGGTGTTGGCGCGGCCGAAGTTGCCGGCGTTCCACGGGGCGGCGTGGGCGTACATGCCGGACCAGGTCAGCCGCATGGAGAAGTCGACCATCTTGTCGTAGGAGTCGCTCAGGCCCACCGTCCGGGAGTCCATCCGGATGGTGCCCTCCTTCGACATCAGCACCATCTTCCCGGACCAGGAGGCCTTCTGCCCGCCCGGAGTGCCGGCCGAGACCGGGATCGTCTCGACCACCTGGCCGTCCTCGGTCACCTTCATCTTCCGGGTGTCGAGGCTGACCTCCATCCGCCGGTCCTTGCCTATCGTGAACTCGGTGGTGTAGTCGCGGGCGAAGAGCCCGCCGCCCTTCCCGGAGTCCACGCCGTTCAGGTTCATGTCGACCTTCACGCCGGTGCCGGACTTCCAGTACTCCTTCGGCCGCCAGTCCACCCGGTCCTTGCCCGAGTAGTCCTTGAACCAGCCCCAGGACCCCTCGGCGTTGTCCGACGCGGTGACCTTGAGCTGCTTCTCCACCTCGGCCTTGTTCGCGACCGGGTTGTCGAAGACGAGCGAGACCGGCATCGCGACGCCGACCGTGCTGCCCTTGGGGATGTTGATCGAGACCTTGTTCACCTTGTCGGCGGGGGAGGTCTTGAACCGGGTGGACGCGCTCTGACTGTCGGTGTTCTGCGCCTCCACCGTGTACTCGGTGCCGGGCGAGGCGTTGCGCTCGGAGGTCCAGGTGCGGCCGTCGTCGGATATCTTCCCGGGCAGCTCCCCGTTCTTGCCGTCGGTGACCTTCACCCGGGCCAGCCTGCCCTCGGCGAGCGTCACCGTGACCGGCTCGCCGGCCTTGACCTGATCACCCGTGAGGTTCACCGAAACGGCCATGTCCGGCTTGGGCTTCAGCTCCGCCTTGCCGCCCCCGGCGGCCGCGTCGCCCCCGCCCCCGCAGGCGGTCAGGGTGGCGGCCAGGAGCGCGGTGCCCACGGCGGCGGCGTGGCGGACCCGGCGCCGGGACAGGGCGGTGCGGCTGGTGCGGCTCGTGCGGCTCGTGCGGCTCAACGAAATCCCCTCCGAAGTAATCATCGTTCGCAAAGAGAGAGCGAACACGAGGACTCTAGGTTGCGCATTCCCCGGAAAATCCCCGCTTTTCGGTTGTGACGTGCACCGCAGCAGAACGGTCATCAACCGGTCACAATCGCCGCGCGCTCCGGTCACGGCCGGATGTGAGAGTCCTGTGCATCCCCGCCCGGACGTACAGGAAGGACGACTGCCGTGTGCGCACTGCTCGTGAACACAGCCCAGCAGCACCAGCGACAGGGGCGGCGCCCGGAGGGGCCGGCGGTCCGGGACGGGGAGCCCGTGGTGCGCACACTGTCCGTCGCCGAATACCAGGCTTTCCTCTCCCGGAACCGGCAGGCCAGTTTCCTCCAGTACCCCTCCTGGGCCCGGGTAAAGGACCTTTGGCGCTCGGAAAGGGTCGGATGGCACTACCCGAACGGTGAGACCGAGGGGGCCGGACTCGTTCTCTACCGTCAATTCCCCGGCACCCGCAAATACTTCGCCTATCTTCCCGAAGGCCCCGTCGCCGACTGGTCGGACCCCCGCGTGGACCGCTGGCTCGCCCCGTTCCTGCGCCACCTCAGGGCAGCCGGCGCCTTCGCCGTCCGCATCGGCCCCACCCCCGCCTACCGCAGCTGGGACGCGGCCGCCGTCAAGTCCGGCACCGGGCCCGGCCGGCAGATGTCAGACGTGCTGGCCACCGAGGTCGACCCGGTCGGAGCGGCGCTCGCCGACCGGCTGCGCACCCGCGGCTGGAAGCGCTGCGGCGGCGAGGACGACGGCGACGCCCAGCCGCGCCACGTCTTCCGGGTGCCGCTCGCGGGCCGCACCCGCGAGGACCTGTGGGCGGGCCTGAACCAGGAGTGGCGGCGCAACGTGCGCAAGGCGCAGAAGGCGGGCGTGCAGACCGTCCTCGGCACCGCGGCCCACCTGCCCGAGTTCTACCGGCTGCTGCGGATCACCGAGGAGCGCGACGGCTTCCGGCTCGGCCGCTCCCTCGCCTACTACGAGCAGCAGTACGCGGCCCTCAACGCCGAGGAACCCGGCCGCATGCGGCTCTACCTGGGCGTCCACCAGGGCGAGGTCCTCGCCGCCCACACGATGATCGTGACCGGCGGCCGGGTCTGGTACCAGACCGGCGCCTCCGCCGGCCACCGCCGCGAGGTCCGCCCCAGCAACGCCTGCCAGTGGCGCATGATGTGCGACGCCCACGACCTCGGGGCCGACGAGTACGACATGCGCGGGGTACCCTCCACCCTTGACCCCGACGAACGTTCTTTCGGGCTGCTGCGCTGGAAGCTCGGCACCGGCGGAAAGGTAGTCGAGACGCTCGGCGAGTGGGAGACCCCGATGGACGGATACGCCAACGCGGCGCTCCACAAGGCCTTCCAGGCGTACCTGGCCCGCCGGTGAGGAACGGCTCCACGGCCGTCCCCGCGGCCCAGCCCGAACCCGCGTCCGCAGCGGTGTCCGCGTCCGTACCGCAACCCGCCGCCGTGCTGCCCGAGCCCGCGGCGGTCGCGCCCGCGCCCGCGGCGCCCGCGCCCGCCAAGGCCTCGGTGCTGCGCAGCGGTGCGCTCATGGCGGCCGGGTCGATCGTCTCCCGGGCCACCGGGTTCGTCCGCTCCGCCGTCGTCGTCGCGGCCCTCGGCACCGGCCTGCTCGGCGACGGGTACGCCGTCGCCAACACGGTCCCGAACATCATCTACATGCTGCTCGTCGGCGGCGCCCTGAACGCCGTCTTCGTCCCCGAGCTGGTCCGCGCCGCCAAGGAGCACCGCGACGGCGGCGCCGCCTACACCGACCGACTGCTGACCGCCTGCACCGCGGCCCTCGTCCTGCTCACCGCGGCCGCCGTCCTCGCGGCTCCGCAGATCGTCGCCGCGTACACCGGCTACGACGGCGCCCAGGCGAGCACGACGGTGGCCCTCGCCCGGTACTGTCTGCCGCAGATCCTCTTCTACGGGCTCTTCACGCTGCTCGGCCAGGTGCTGAACGCGCGCGGCCGGTTCGGCGCGATGATGTGGACCCCGGTCCTCAACAACGTCGTCATCATCGGCGTCTTCGGTCTCTTCCTGTACGTCTCCCACGGCTCCGCCAACGGACTCACCGCCGCCGAGACCCGACTGCTCGGCCTCGGCACCACCGCCGGCATCGTGATCCAGGCCCTCGCCCTGGTCCCGTCGCTGCGCGCCGCCCGCTTCCGCTGGCGCCCCCGCTTCGACTGGCGCGGCAGCGGCCTCGGCCGGCCGCTGCGCAACGCCGGCTGGCTGGTCATGCTCGTCCTCACCAACCAGATCGCCTACTGGGTCGTCACCCGCCTCTCCACCACCACCGGGGCGCGGGCCGTGGAGGCCGGCCTGGCCGGGGGCGCCGGCTACACCGCCTACAGCAACGCCTACCAGCTGTGGATCGTCCCCCAGGGCATCATCACCGTCTCCCTCGTCACCGCCCTGATGCCCCGGATGAGCACCGCCGCCGCCGACGGCGACCTCCGCGCCGTCCGCAGGGACGTCTCCCACGCCCTGCGCTCCAGCGCCGCCCTCGTCGTGCCCGCCGCCGCCCTCTTCGCTGCCCTCGCCCCCTGGTTGACGGGCAGCGTCTTCGAGTACGGCCGCACCGGCGCCGCCGACATCGAGGTCATGGCGGGGATCCTCGTCGCCTTCGCGCCCGGCCTGGTCGCCTTCTCGGCGCAGTACGTCCTGTCCCGCGGGTTCTACGCCCTCTCCGACACCCGGACCCCGTTCTTCCTGAACCTGGTCGTCGCCGGGCTGAACGCCGGGCTGTCGGCCTCCGCGTACGTCCTGCTGCCCCCGCGCTGGGCGGTCACCGGCATGGCCGCCGCCTCCTCCGTGGCCTTCGCGGCGGGGGCCGCCGTCACCGCGCGCACCCTCGCCCGCAGACTCGGCCCGCGCACCGGCACCCGTACCGCGCGCCGCGCCGGCGCCGTACGGACCCACCTGCGGCTCCTGGCCGCCTGCCTCCCGGCGGCCGCCGCCGCGCACGCGGCCGCCCGCGCCGCCGACCGGTTCGGCGACTTCGCCGCGGTGGGGGCGGGAACCGCCTTGCTGGCACTCGTCGTCGTCCTTCTCGCCCGGCCGCTGCGCCTGACGGAGATCACCGACCTGCTGGACTCCCTGCGGCGCAAGACCGGCCGTTAGCGGGAGGAAGGCCATGAACCACCTTGGGATACTGAACGGATGCCACGCGTACTGCTGATCGAGGACGACCCGTCCGTACGGGAGGGCGTGGGCCTCGGCCTGCGCCGCCGCGGCCACGAGGTGAGCGCCGCCGAGACCGGCGAGGAGGGGCTCGCCCTGATGGCGGCCTTCCACCCCGAGCTCGTCCTGCTCGACCTGATGCTGCCCGGGATGAACGGCGTACAGGTCTGCCGCCGGATCCGTGAGACCAGTGAGGTCCCGATCATCATGCTCACCGCGCGCGGAGACGACTTCGACATCGTCATCGGCCTGGAGGCCGGCGCCGACGATTACATCGTCAAACCCGCCCGCACCGAGGTCATCGAGGCCCGCGTCCGGGCCGTGCTCCGCCGCCTCAGCGACCCGGTGGGAGTGCGCCCCGAGGTCGAGCACCACGGCGAACTGGCCGTCGACCGCGCCGGCCTCACCGTCGCCAAGAACGGCGAGCGGGTCGCCCTGGCCCCAGCGAGCTCAAGCTCCTGCTGCACCTGTCGGCCTCGCCCGAGCAGGTCTTCTCCCGGCAACAGCTCCTGGAGTACGTCTGGGACCACAGCTACCACGCCGACGCCCGGCTCGTGGACGCCTGCGTGCGCCGCTTGCGCCACAAGGTGGAGGACCCGGACGCGGCGCCCCGCTACATACAGACCGTGCGCGGCTTCGGCTACCGCTTCGGCCCGGTCGAGGGCGCGCGACGGTGAGACGGATCGCTCCGTTCGGCCTGCGCACCCGGTTGATCGCCGCCTTCCTGATGGTCGCCGCGATCAGCGCGGTGAGCACGGCCGCCCTCACCTACCAGAAGGCGCGCAACGCGATCCTCGCGCAGAGCCAGGACATGGCCGTCAGCACCCTGCGCGACCAGCTCGACTCCAAGAACCTCCGCATCCCCATGGACCAGGAGACCCTCCAGGCCCTGGTCTCCGAGTTCGCCAAGCGCGGCAAACCCCGCCCGTGGGCGGTCTTCGGCGAGTACGCGGACCTGCGAGCCTCCTCGAACATCAACCCGGCGACCTCCTCCCTGGTGACCGACGAGCTCCGCCGGCAGGTGGTCTCCGCCAACCCCCACGGGGCCTTCCAGCGGGTGGAGGACGCGAGCGGGGCCCCGTACCTCACCGTCGCCATGCCGGCCGTGTTCACCCACCAGGGGAAGCGCGAGCCCACCGGCCTCGTGGTCTACGCGGTGATGTCGCTGACCACCGAGCGGGAAACGGTCGACGCCATGGTCGACGCCGCGAAACAGGGCGCCGTCCCCGGCCTCGCCATCGCCGTCGTCCCCGCACTGCTCGCCGCGCGCGGCGTGCTGCGCCCGGTGCGCCACATGCGCCGTGCCGCCGAGCGCCTCGGCCGGGGCCGCCTCGACACCCGGATCGAGGTCAGGGGCGCCGACGAGCTCGCCGGGCTGGCCCGCACGTTCAACGAGACCGCCCGCGCACTGGAGCAGTCCGTGAGCGAACTCCAGGACGCCGAGGTCAGGGCGCGCCGCTTCGCCTCCGACGTCTCGCACGAGCTGCGCACCCCGCTCGCCGGAATGCTCGCCGTCACCGAGGTCCTCGACGAGGACGCCGAGCGCCTCGACCCCGATACCGCCAAGGCGCTGCGGCTGATCAGCGCGGAGACCGGCAAGCTCGCCGTCCTCGTCGAGGACCTGATGGAGATCTCCCGCTTCGACGCCCGCGCCGCCGAACTGAACCTCGACGACGTGGACATCGCCGTCGCCGTCACCAAGACCCTCGAACGCCGCCACTGGGACGACGGAAGGGTCACCGCCGAACTGCCCAGCGGTGTGCGCGCGCGGCTCGACCCGCGCCGCTTCGACGTGGTGCTCGCCAACCTCGTCGGCAACGCCCTCCAGCACGGCGGAGCCCCCGTCACCGTCACCGTCGCCGCCCTCCCCGGTCCCGACGGCGAGCGGCTGTTGATCGAGGTCGCCGACAGCGGGCCCGGCATCGCCCCCGAGGTGCTGCCGCACATCTTCGACCGGTTCTTCAAGGCCGACGCCGCCCGCACCCGCTCCGCGGGCAGCGGCCTCGGCCTCGCCATCACCCTGGAGAACGCCCGCCTGCACGGCGGCACCCTGTACGCCGCCAACGGACCCGGCGGGGGAGCCGTCCTCACCCTCGACATACCCCTGGAGGCCGACGCGTGACCCGGCTCCGGAACGCCGCGGCCGCCGTCGCCGCCCTCCTCGGTCCGCTGCTCCTGCTGTCCGGGTGCGGCATCAAGCCCACCGGGGTGGTCGAGAGCGGCGCGGCCGCCAACGTGGTGGTGAACTCGCCCGACCGTGCGGGCGTCGTCTACTTCGTCACGCCCGACGACAAGCTCGTCCCCTCTCCGCAGGTCGACTCCACGCTGCCGTCCCCCGTCGGAACCGTACTGAGACTGCTCGCCGGGCCCGGTCCGCAGGAACGGGCCGCCGGGCTCGGCACCCGGCTGCCGGGATGGGACGGCACGGCGCCCGGGTCGGTCAGCGTCTCGTTCACGTCCCCCCAGTCCGTCGAGGTCAAGGTCCCGTTCATGGTCCTGGACCTCCCGGAGCTCGCCATGCGCCAGCTGGTCTGCACGGTGGCGTCCGTCGTCGGGAGCGAGATCCCCGACGTACGGGTGACCTTGAGGGGCCCGGGCACCACCCTCTTCGGCGAGAGGTGCGACATCGGCCGCTGAACCGACCGGTCCCTGAACACGCCGGCCGCCCCCTTGCGGCCGCCGGCCGCCGGCGCCACGGTAACCCCATGGACCACGAGGCTCCCGACGCCCCCGAGGCCGGCGACGTCCCCGACGTCCCGGACGTCTTCGATCCCCGGATCTACGCCGGGGGCGTCCCGCACGACCGCTACCGGCTGCTGCGCGACCACCACCCCGTGGCCTGGCAGCCGGAGCCGGAGATCGCGGGCTGGCCGGCCGGCCCCGGCTTCTGGGCCGTCACCCGGCACGCCGACGTCGTCCGGGTCCTGCGCGACCACCGGACGTACTCCTCCTGGCTGGGCGCCACCCAGATCCGTGACCCCGACCCCGCCGACCTGCCGTTCCTGCGCCGCACCATGCTCAACCAGGACCCCGGCAAGGACGCGGGGGAACACGGCCGGCTGCGCCGGCTCGTCTCCCGGGCCTTCACCCCCGCCCGGGTGGACGCCTTCGCGGTACGCGTCCGCGACCGGGCCCGTACGCTGCTGCGCGCGGCCCGCGACGGGGCCGCGGACGGGGGCGCCGACCTGGTCCGCACCGTCACCGACGAGTACGCCCTGCTCAACCTCACCGACCTGCTGGGCGTGCCCGCCGCCGACCGGGGCCTGCTGCTGGACTGGACCGTACGGATCATCGGCTACCAGGACCCCGAGGACGCGCCCGCGCCCCTGCTCGGCGCCGACGGCAGGCCGCTCAACCCGCGTTCTCCGGCCCTGCTCGGCGAGATGTTCGCGTACGCCCGCGAACTGGCCGCGGACAAGCGCCGCCGACCCGGCGACGACGTGATGACGAGCCTGGCCCTGGCCGGGCTGGACCCGGCCGAGCTGGAGATGTTCTTCTTCCTGCTCACCGTCGCGGGCAACGACACCGTGCGCAGTGCGGCCCCCGGCGGACTGCTCGCCCTGGCCCGCGACCGCGACGCCTACCGGCGGCTCGCCGACGGCCTGGTCCCGGTGGACCGGGCCGTGGACGAACTCCTGCGCGTCCACCCGCCGGTGCTCAGCTTTCGCCGCACCGCCGTCCACGACACGGAACTCGCCGGCCGGCCGATCGCCGCCGGAGACAAGGTGGTGGTCTTCCACGCCTCCGCCAACCACGACGAGCGGGTCTTCGCGGACCCCGGACTGCTGGACCCGGGCCGTGCGCCCAACCCGCACGTCTCCTTCGGTGACGGCCCGCACGTCTGCCTGGGCGCCCACTTCGCCCGGATCCAACTGCGCATCCTGCACGAGGAGTGGCGCGCCGCCGGCCTCCCGGCGCCCGAACTGACCGCATCGCCTGGGAGGTTGGTGTCCAACTTCATCAACGGGATCACACGGCTGCCGCTGCGGGTGTCCGGGCCGCCCCGGTGACGTCCGCCACGAGCTCGGTCACGTCCGGCCCGTAGGCGTCGGAGTTGACGACCTTCAGCACGAGACAGAAGGAACCGCCGCCGTGGGTGCGCGCGAGGGTCCTGTGGTGCTTCGCCAGATAACGGGCCGCCGCCTGGTTGCTGTTGGCCGTCTGCCCCGACAGGAGGAACACCGGCCGGGAGCCCTGCCCGGTCGTCAGCCGGGCCAGCAGCACGTGCTCGGTGCGGCCCTTCTCCCAGCGGTACGTCTCCCCGCCGACGTGCAGGGCGCCCCGGTCGGGTCCGGCCTGCGTGGAGGTGTCGACCCGTACTCCCGGGAGCATGGAGTCGAGGTGCGCCGTCGTACGGGCGTTGGAGACGGGCCCGCCGACGCAGAACTCGGCGCGCTCGCCGAAGCCCTGGCGGGCGGCGTCGTGGGTGACGATCTGGACGTTCGCCCCACAGTCCTTGATCAGCGCGGATATCTCCAGCAGGGCGAAGGCGTCGTTCCGGTGCAGCGACGAGTCGGTGCCGCCCATCTGCCGGTTGACCACGAACAGGCAGTCCGACCCGGTGGGCAGTCCGAAGAAGGCCTGCTTGCGGCGCAGGGCGCGGCGCCACAGGTAGGTCCGGGAGAACCAGCCGAACCCCCCGCTGATCGCGGTGGCCACCACCCCGAGCACGATGTTGCGCACGTCGTCGTCCATGCGGCGGATGGTAGCCCGGGGCAGGTGTTCCTGACGCGGGGGGTGCGGTGAAGTTAGAGTGCGCAGCCCAGGCCTGGACACGTCCTGACAGGCCGTCGACTGGAGGTACGGATGCGCCGCCCCGCCGCTCGTCAGTTAGCCCTCGTCGCCCTCGCCGGAGCCCTGGTGTCCACGGGCGCCGCAGCCCCGCCGTCCGCCGCCTCCGGGGGGACCCCGGCCAAGGTCCCGGTCGCCGCCGGCTACGGCGGGGCCGTCGCCAGCGTCGACGCGGAGGCCTCCGCCGTGGGCATCGCCGTCCTGCGCTCCGGCGGCAACGCCGTGGACGCGGCGGTCGCCACCGCGGCCGCCCTCGGCGTCACCGAGCCGTACTCGGCGGGCATCGGCGGAGGCGGCTACTTCGTCTACTACGACGCGAAGTCCCGCCGGGTGCAGACGATCGACGGCCGCGAGACCGCCCCGGCCAGCGCCACCGCGTCGCTGTTCCAGGAGAACGGCGTCCCCATCCCCTTCGCCGAGGGCCAGACCAGCGGCCTCGGTGTCGGCGTGCCCGGCACCCCCGCCACGTGGAAGAGCGCCCTGGACAGCTGGGGCAGCCGTCCGCTGGGCCACCTCCTGCGGCCCGCGGAGAAGCTGGCGCGCGACGGCTTCACCGTGGACGCCACGTTCCGCGCCCAGACCGAGCAGAACCAGGACCGGTTCAAGGACTTCCCGGCCACCTCGAAGCTTTTCCTGCCCGGCGGCGCCCTGCCCGTGGTCGGGTCCACCTTCAAGAACCCCGACCTGGCCGCCACGTACGCCGAGCTCGCCCGCAAGGGGACCGGCGCGCTCTACCGCGGCCCGATCGCCGAGGACATCGTCCGGGCCGTGACCAAGCCCCCGGTGGACCCGGCCGCCACCCGGAACGTGCGGGCGGGCGACCTGACGGCCAAGGACCTGAAGGCGTACGCGACCAAGCGGCAGGCGCCGACGCAGGTGAGCTACCGCGGCCTGGACGTGTACAGCATGGCGCCGTCCTCCTCCGGCGGGACCACCGTCGGCGAGGCGCTGAACATCCTGGAGCGCACGGACCTCTCGAAGCTCTCGGAGAGCCAGTACCTGCACCGCTTCATCGAGGCCTCGCGGATCTCCTTCGCCGACCGCGGCCGCTGGGTCGGGGACCCGGCCGCCGAGGACGTGCCCACCCGGGAACTGCTCTCGCAGCGGTTCGCCGACTCGCGCGGCTGCCTGATCAAGCCGGACCGGGCGCTGACCAGCCCGCTGGCCCCCGGCGACCCGCGCAGGCCGGTGGCCTGCGGCGGTGGCGGACAGGCCGCCCCGACCACCTACGAGGGGGAGAACACCACCCACCTGACGGTCGCCGACCGCTGGGGCAACGTGGTCTCCTACACGCTGACCATCGAGTCCACCGGCGGCAGCGCCATCACCGTCCCGGGCCGCGGCTTCCTGCTCAACAACGAGCTGACCGACTTCTCCTTCGCGCCGGCCGCCCCCGGCGTCCCGGACCCGAACCTGCCGGGGCCCGGCAAGCGGCCGCGCTCGTCCATGTCCCCGACCATCGTGCTGGACGACGGCCGTCCCGTGCTCGCGGTCGGCTCGCCGGGCGGCGCCACCATCATCACCACCGTCCTGCAGACCCTGACGGGCCACCTCGACCGGGGGCTGCCGCTGGTGGACGCGATCGCCGCGCCGCGCGCCAGCCAGCGCAACCAGACCACCACCGAACTGGAGCCGGGACTGTGGAACAGCCCGCTCCGCGCGGAACTGGAGGCGATCGGCCAGGGCTTCCGGCAGAATCCGGAGATCGGCGCCGCCACCGGTGTCCAACGCCTGCCGGACGGCCGCTGGCTGGCGGCCGCGGAGACCAGCCGGCGGGGCGGCGGCTCGGCGATGGTGGTCCACCCGCACGGGAGGCCGTAGCGCGGGGGAGCCGTGGTGGTGAGCTGGCCGCAGCGGGGAAGTGGCCGCAGTGGGGAAGTGTGGCCCCGGCGGAGAGGCGGCCGCAGTGCCGGGGCGGCCGTGGCCCGGTGGCGGAGCGGGCTCAGAGGGCGGTGAGGATCCTCGGGCCGTCGGTGGTGATCGCCACCGTGTGCTCCGCGTGCGCGGCGCGGCTGCCGTCGACGGTCCGCAGCGTCCATCCGTCGCCGTCGCACGTGTAGTCGTCGACCCCGCCCGCGGTCAGCATCGGCTCGATGGCGAGCACCATGCCGGGGCGCAGCTTCATGCCGCGCCCCGGCGGGCCCTCGTTGGGGACACCCGGGTCCTCGTGCATGGCGCGGCCGATGCCGTGGCCCCCGAAGCCGTCCGGGATGCCGTACCCGGCGGCGCGGCAGATGCTGCCGACGGCGTGGGCGATGTCCCCGATCCGGTTGCCGGGTACGGCGGCGGCGATGCCCGCCGCGAGGGCCGCCTCGGCGGTCTCGATCAGCCGCAGGTCGTCGGGGCGGGCCCGGCCGACGGTGAAGCTGACCGCCGCGTCCCCCACCCAGCCGCCGAGCTCCGCACCGCAGTCGATGCTGACCAGGTCCCCGTCGCGGAGCCGGTAGTCGCCCGGGATGCCGTGCACGATCGCGTCGTTGACCGAGGCGCAGACCACCGCCGGGAAGGGTACGGGCGCGAAGCTCGGCCGGTAGCCGAGGAAGGGGGAACTCGCCCCGGCCTCCCCGAGTACGCCGCGGGCCACCCGGTCCAGGTCGCGGAGCGAGACGCCGACGCCCGCGGCCTCCCGTACGGCCGCCAGGGCGCGGGCCACGACGCGGCCGGCGGCGCGCATCTCGTCGATCGACTTGTCTGTCTTCAGTTCCACCATTCCAATAACTATACCGGTATAACTGTAACGGGATAACTGTTGGGATGCCGGGTAGGATGGGGGCATGGTCCGAACCCCCCTCACCCCCGAAGAGCGCGAGCGCGGCGAGCGCCTCGGCGCACTGCTGCGCGAGGCCCGCGGCGCGCGCAGCATGGTCGAGATCGCGGCGGGCGCCGGCCTCTCGGCCGAAACCCTGCGCAAGATCGAGACCGGCCGGGCCCCCACTCCCGCCTTCTTCACCGTGGCCGCCCTCGCGGGCGTCCTCGGGCTCTCCCTCGACGAGGTCCTGCGCCGCAGCGCGCTGGTTCCCGTACCGGTCTAGGGCCTTCCTCCCGGATCGTGCCGGACGAGTTCTCCGCGGCCGGGGTGCGCGCGGGGGGCGGCCGCCTAAGGTCGCGGTATGAATCTCGAAGAGCTCGGCCGGGCCCGCTACATCAGCCTCACCACCTTCCGCAAGGACGGCACCCCCGTCGCCACGCCCGTGTGGGCGGTGGCCGACGGCGGCGAGCTGTGCGTGTGGACGCGCACCGACACGTGGAAGGTCAAGCGGATCCGCAACAACGGCCGGGTCAAGGTCGCCCCCTGTGACGTGCGCGGCCGCATCGCCGAGGGCGCCCCCGTCCTGGAGGGCGAGGCCCGGCTGCTGGACGACGCCGGGATGCGGCGGGTGCGGAAGATGATGTCGCGCAAGTACACCTGGCAGTTCTGGGCGGTGGACGTTCCCGCCACGGTGTGGCGCCGGGGGAAGCGGCCGCACACCGGGATCGCCGTCAAGCTTTGAGACTCCCGTAGCCCGCCCGTAACACGGGTGGGATCCAATGCGGGCATGGAGACCGCGACTGCACGTGTGATCGGGCAACTCGCCGAGTACGTAAGAGAATTGACGCAGCGGCTGGATTCCGGGGCGGGTTGGTACGGGGAGTTCCTGCGCCGCGATCCGGAAGGCGTGCGGGCCTGCGTGGACGGGGCCGCCATCCCGCCGTGGGACGTGGTGGAGTCGCTGCTGCTGGACCTGACCGGCATCCGCGGCGAGGAGACGGCGGCGCGCGAGACCGTATACGCGGGCCGGCTGCGGGCGGCCGCCGTCGCGGCCTGGGACCGGCTGCCCGGCGGGGCCGAGGAACTGCGGACCCTGCTGGCCGCCGCGTCCGGTCAGCGCGCCGACGCCGAGCGGGCGCTACGCGACCTGACCGCCCGGCTCGGCCGCGCCGGCGACCGGGCTGAGGCCGACGCGCTGGGCCGGGAGCTCTCGTGGACCCGGGACGACGCGGCCCGCGCGGCCTCCCGGTACGAGGACCTGCGCGACCGGCTCGCGGCCCTGCACCCGGCGGCCCCGGCGCCGTGCGGCGACCCCCTGGCGGGGGTGCCGAGGCAGCGGGACGCGGCGCCGACCGCTGAGGCGCCCGCCGGAGCGTCCACCGCCGGAGTACCCGCTGCTGGAGCGCCGGTCGCCGGCGAGCCCACCACCGGCGAGCCCACCGCCGGGGCGCCGGGTGCGGCGGCCCGGCCGGTCGGGCGGGCCGAGGGGCGGCGGCTGCGGGGGGCGCGCACGTCCGGGGGAGCCCGGTACGCGGGTGCGGCGGCCTTCGGGGCCCCGGCCTTCACCCCGCCGCCGGGCCACCCCGACGGCGCCGCCACCGCGGCCGGTCCCGGCCTTGAGGGCGCTCCGGACCCGGGGGCCGGTCCGGCGCCGGCGCCGCCGCCCGCCCCGAGGGGCGCCCGGTTCGGCCGGCCCGCGCCCGCGCGACGGGCGGCCTCCGCACACCGGGCGGCAGCGGCGTCCGCCCCCGTGCCTCCGTCCGCGTCCACGGGCCCGACCCCGCCCACGGGCCCGACCCCATCCGCGGGCCCGACCCCGGCCGTTGCCCCGTCGCCGGCCGCGGCGGCGTACGGCCCCGACGGTCGTGTGCCGGGGCCGGGCGCGGGCCCCGCCCCGGGCCGGTCCACGCGGGCCCTCGTCGGGGACCTGCTCGCGCTGCGCGGCCAGGGGCGTACCGGGGAGGCGCACGCCCTGCTCTGCGAGGCGGCCGCGTGGCCCGCCGACCGGCTGCCCGGGCTGGCCGCCGAGCTGGCCCGCGCCGGGCTCGCGGCGGACTGGGCCACCCTGTTGTGGGAGGCCGCCGCCTCGCTGCCGCCCGAGCGGCTCGCCGAGCTCGCGGCCGCCCTCGACGGGGCCGGGCGCGAGGCCGACCGCGACCGCCTGCTGCGCCAGGGCATGGCCCGGCCCGCCGCCGAGATCGCCGACGCGGCCCTCGCGCTCGACGCGGCCGGCCGGGGCCGGGAGGCCGAGGCCCTGCTGGACGCCTTCGTACGGGTCCGCACCGCCGAGGAGGTCGCCGCCCTCGCACGGCGCGCCCCGCAGTGGTTCGCCCCGCGCCTGCTCCGGGCGGCCGCGTCGCTGTCCGGGCCCCGCCGCAGGGACCTGGCGCACGCCCTGCGGGTCGCCGGCATCGCCCCGGTCTAGCCGACGCGCGCGGTACGAGCGGTTCTTATCGGCCGCCGGCTGACCGGAAACGACTGCGGCGCGACGTATCTTGATCGACTACTCCAACCGCGCACGGCGCTCTTGCCCCACGCTGTGACGCGGCCTACGTTCTACTCCCTACGCACTGCGTCTACGTGCGTAGAGCCGTGGAAGTCGACGTCAGTTCCCCGTCGCGAGGAGCAGCTCATGGCCCAAGTCGTCCGCGCCGCCCTGGTCCAGGCCACCTGGACCGGAGACACCGAGTCCATGATCGCCAAACACGAGGCGCACGCCCGCCGGGCCGCGGCCCAGGGCGCGAAGATCATCGGATTTCAGGAGGTCTTCAACGCGCCCTACTTCTGTCAGGTCCAGGAGCCCGAGCACTACCGCTGGGCGGAGGCCGTCCCCGACGGCCCCACCGTCCGCCGCATGCAGGACCTCGCCCGCGAAACCGGCATGGTGATCGTGGTCCCGGTCTTCGAGCTGGAATCCGAGGGCTTCCACTACAACACCGCCGCTGTCATCGACGCCGACGGCAGCTACCTCGGCAAGTACCGCAAGCACCACATCCCCCAGGTCAAGGGGTTCTGGGAGAAGTACTACTTCCGGCCGGGCAACCTCGGCTGGCCCGTCTTCGACACGGCCGTCGGCCGGGTCGGGGTCTACATCTGCTACGACCGCCACTTCCCCGAGGGATGGCGCGCGCTGGGCCTGGCCGGAGCCCAGCTCGTCTTCAACCCGTCCGCCACCTCGCGCGGCCTCTCCGCGTACCTGTGGCAGCTGGAACAGCCCGCCTCCGCCGTCGCAAACGAGTACTTCATCGCCGCGATCAACCGCGTCGGCCGGGAGGAGTACGGCGACAACGACTTCTACGGCACCAGCTACTTCGTCGACCCGCGCGGCCAGTTCGTCGGCGAGCCCGCCAGCGACAAGGAGGAGGAACTCCTCGTCCGCGACCTCGACTTCGGCCTCATCGAAGAGGTCCGCACCCAGTGGGCGTTCTACCGCGACCGCCGCCCCGACGCCTACGGAGGGCTCGTACAGCCGTGACCAACCCGATCCCCCTGCACAGCCGCCACCGCACCGTCCTGCCCGACTGGCTCGCGCTCTACTACGACCGCCCCATCGAGCTCACCCACGGCGAGGGCCGCCACGTCTGGGACGCCGACGGCAACCGCTACCTCGACTTCTTCGGCGGCATCCTCACCACGATGACCGCCCACGCCCTGCCCGAGGTCACCAAGGCCGTCGCCGAGCAGGCCGGGAGGATCGTCCACTCCTCCACCCTCTACCTCAACCGGCCGATGATCGAGCTGGCCGAGCGCATCACCGCCCTCTCCGGAATCCCCGACGCCCGGGTCTTCTTCACCACCTCGGGCACCGAGGCCAACGACACCGCCCTGCTGCTCGCCAGCACGTACCGCCGCTCCAACCAGATCCTGGCGATGCGCAACAGCTACCACGGCCGGTCGTTCTCCACCGTCTCCATCACCGGCAACCGCGGGTGGTCCCCGACCAGCCTCTCGCCGCTCCAGACGTACTACGTCCACGGCGCCGTCCGCACCCGCGGCCCGTTCGCGGCCCTGCCGGACGCCGAGTTCACCGCGGCCGCCGTCGCCGACCTGGAAGACGTACTGGGCCAGGCGCGCGGGGGAGTGGCCGCGCTCATCGCCGAGCCGATCCAGGGCGTCGGCGGGTTCACCTCGCCGCCCGACGGCCTGTACGGGGCCTTCCGCGAGGTCCTCGACCGGCACGGGATCCTCTGGATCAGCGACGAGGTGCAGACCGGCTGGGGGCGTACGGGCGACCACTTCTGGGGCTGGCAGGCACACGCCCAGAACGGCCCGCCGGACATCCTCACCTTCGCCAAGGGCATCGGCAACGGCATGTCCATCGGCGGCGTCGTCGCCCGCGCCGAGGTGATGAACTGCCTCGACTCCAACTCCATCTCCACCTTCGGCGGCTCGCCGGTCACCATGGCGGCCGGCGTCGCCAACCTCGCGTACCTCCAGGAGCACGACCTCCAGGGCAACGCCCGCCGCGTCGGCGGCCTGCTCCTGGAACGGCTGCGCGCCGTCGCCGCCGCCGTGCCCGCCGTACGGGAGGTCCGCGGCCGGGGCCTCATGGCCGGCCTGGAGCTGACGAAGCCCGGCACCGACCAGGCCGACCCCGAAGGGGCCGCGGCGGTCCTGGAGGCCGCCCGCGAACGCGGCCTGCTGCTCGGCAAGGGCGGCGGGTACAACACCAGCGTGCTGCGCATCGCGCCGCCGCTCTCCCTCACCGTCGCCGAGGCGGAAGAGGGCGCGGCCATCCTCGAACAGGCCTTGCGCAGCGTCCAGTAGGGGGACCCCCATGAGCATCCGCACCCTGATCCGCGGCGGCCTGGTCGTCACCGCCGCCGACGAACTGCACGCGGACGTCCTCGTCGAGGACGGCCGTGTGGCGGCCCTGGCCGCGCACGCCTCGGCGGCCGCCGAGGCCTGGACGGCCGACCGCGTGATCGACGCGAGCGGGAAGTACGTCATCCCGGGCGGCGTCGACGCCCACACCCACATGGAACTCCCCTTCGGCGGCACCGCGGCCTCGGACACCTTCGAGACCGGCACCAGGGCCGCCGCCTGGGGCGGCACCACCACCATCGTGGACTTCGCCGTGCAGACCCCGGGCCACGCCCTGCGTGAGGGCCTCGACACCTGGTACGCCAAGGCGGACGGCAACTGCGCGATCGACTACGCCTTCCACATGATCCTCTCGGACGTCAACGAGGGCACCCTGAAGGAGATGGACCACCTCGTCGGGGAGGGCGTCACCTCCTTCAAGCTGTTCATGGCCTATCCCGGCGTCTTCTACAGCGACGACGGCCAGATCCTGCGGGCCATGCAGCGCGGCGCCTCCAACGGCGGGCTGATCATGATGCACGCCGAGAACGGCATCGCCATCGACGTCCTCGTCGAGCAGGCCCTGGCCCGCGGCGAGACCGACCCCCGCCACCACGGCGAGGTCCGCAGGGTGCTCCTCGAAGCCGAGGCCACCCACCGCGCAATCCAGCTCGCGCGCGTCGCGGGCGCACCGCTGTACGTGGTCCACGTCTCGGCGGAGGAGGCGGTCGCGGAGCTGGCGGCAGCCCGCGACAAGGGCCTGCCGGTGTTCGGCGAGACGTGCCCGCAGTACCTGTTCCTGTCCACGGACAACCTGGAAGAGCCCGACTTCCAGGGCGCCAAGTACGTGTGCTCCACCCCGCTGCGCCCCCGCGAGCACCAGGCGGCCCTGTGGCGGGGTCTGCGGACGAACGACCTCCAGGTGGTCTCCACCGACCACTGCCCGTTCTGCTTCCGGGGCCAGAAGGAGTTGGGCCGGGGGGACTTCTCGAAGATCCCGAACGGGCTGCCGGGGGTGGAGAACCGCATGGACCTCCTCCACCAGGCGGTTCTGGACGGGCACATCAGCCGCCGCCGCTGGATCGAGATCGCCTGCGCGAGCCCGGCCCGGATGTTCGGCCTCTACCCGCAGAAGGGCACCATCGCGCCGGGTTCCGACGCCGACATCGTCCTCTACGATCCGCATGCCGAGCAGGTCATCTCCGCCGAGACGCACCACATGAACGTGGACTACTCGGCGTACGAGGGCAAGCGGATCACCGGACGCGTCGACACCGTGCTCTCGCGCGGCGAACTCGTCATCGACCAGCGCGAGTACACGGGCCGGGCGGGCCACGGGGCCTTCGTCCACCGTTCCACCTGCCAATACCTCTAGGGGATGCCGGGGCCTGCCCGCCCCGGTTCCCGTACTCCCCAGCAAGGAGCGACGCATGGACTTCGGCCTCGTCCTGCAGACCGACCCGCCCGCCTCTCAGGTCGTCAGCCTCATGAGGCGGGCCGAGCGCAACGGCTTTCGCTACGGCTGGACCTTCGACTCCGCCGTGCTCTGGCAGGAACCGTTCGTCATCTACAGCCAGATCCTCGCCAACACCCACAAGCTGCACGTCGGCCCGATGGTCACCAACCCGGGGACCCGCACCTGGGAGGTCACCGCCTCCACCTTCGCCACCCTCAACGACATGTACGGCAACCGCACGGTCTGCGGGATCGGCCGCGGGGACTCGGCCATGAGAGTGGCCGGCCGGGCCCCCAACACCCTGGCCCGCCTGGGCGAGGCCATCGACGTCATCCGCGACCTAGCCGAGGGCCGCGAGGCCGACGTCGACGGCAATGCCATTCGGATCCCCTGGATCAAGGACGGAAAGCTCCCGATCTGGATGGCGGCGTACGGGCCGAAGGCCCTCGCTCTGGCCGGGCAGAAGGCGGACGGTTTCATCCTGCAGCTCGCGGACCTCTACCTCACCGAGTGGATGATCAAGGCCGTCCGTCAGGCTGCTGTGGAGGCCGGCCGCGATCCCGCCTCGATCACCATCTGCGTGGCGGCCCCCGCGTACGTGGGCGAGGACCTCGCGCACGCCCGGGACCAGTGCCGCTGGTTCGGCGGCATGGTCGGCAACCACGTCGCCGACCTTGTGACCCGGTACGGGGAGCACTCCTCGATGGTCCCGGACGAACTGACCGAGTACGTCAAGGCGCGCCAGGGCTACGACTACAGCCACCACGGGCGGGCCGGGAACCCGTCCGCGGACTTCGTCCCGGACGAGATCGTCGACCGCTTCTGCCTGCTGGGCCCGGCCGAGGCGCACGTCGAGAAGCTCCGGGCCCTGCGCGACCTGGGCGTCGACCAGTTCGCCGTCTACGACATGCACGACGCCCGGGAGGCCACGATTGACGCGTACGGCGCCGACGTCATCCCGTCGTTCGGCTGACTCTCGCGAGTGGCGCGGGGCCGACCAGGAGGTCGGCCCCGCAGCAGGTTGTCGGCGGCTCTCGCGCGGACACCTTGCAGGGGGTGCCGGTCCGGTTCATTCGCCCCGATCTCGATCCCGCAGGCTGCGACTTCCCGCCGTACGTAGGGCCGGGATCTCCCCTCGCCAGCTACACGGCCGAGCATATGATCGGGGTGTTCATCCGGGCAGTCGATGAGGCCTGGCACGCGCGCACCGCCTTGGTCGCAGCGCGGCGGGTCTCCACCCTCCCAATCGCCGACCGGGTCGTCGCCATCCCCGGCGGACGCGTGGCCGAGGCCGGTACCCACGAAGAGCAGTCTCTCGCCATCGGTGGGACCTACGTCGAACTGCTCGGCCTCCAACTCGGCGCATTCAGGGCATCATATGTCCGATTCGCCACAATGACACATATTCGCACCTCGCCTCAGCCGAACATATCCAGAGCTCGTGTTGAAAATGAGTGTCATAATCGTATAGAAGTACGGGGTGCTCATCTCACGACAGGTGCTGGAGCCCCGGACGGCCGAAGTCCGGCCCTTCGCACTCCCCGCACTCCGCCATCCCACGGTCTCGACGCTCTTGGCGGATCACCGCACCCTGCTGGCCGATCTCTTGGACGGCTTGGGATCGCCGCTGCACGTCGTACTGCCTGAGGTCTTCGAGGAAAACATCGTCGGACTTCAGCAGGCGTTCGCCGAGGCGGGCGCAACTGTCGACATTCTGTTCGCCAAGAAGGCGAACAAGGCTGACTGTTACGTCAGGTCGGCCGCGTCCCTCGGGGTCGGGATCGACGTGGCCAGCACGCCCGAACTGGTGAAGGCCCTGGCCGGCGGGGTTCCCGGGCGCCGGATCGGGATTTCCGGCCCGGAAAAGGACGACGCGCTGCATGCCCTCGCTGTTCAGCACGGCTGCCTGGTGGCCGTCGACTCGGTCAGTGAACTCCGACGGCTGGCAGCGACCGCGCGGCTCGGGCGGCGGCAGGCCAGAGTGCTGCTGCGGTCCCGGACGGCCGGTCAGTCGGCAAGCCGCTTCGGGCTGTCCGCCGCGGAACGTGAGACCGCCGTCAGCCTGTGCGCGGAACTTGCGGCCCACGTCAGCCTCCGCGGATTCTCCTTCCACCTGAACGGCTACTCCACCGCGGAACGCGCGACGGCGGCGAACGAGATGATCGAGCACTGTCTCGACGCCAGGCGGCGCGGCTCGCACTTCGCTGAACTGGTCAACATCGGCGGCGGGTTGCCGGTTCGCTATGTCGAGCCGCGGCTCTGGGACGCGTTCCTCGCGCAGAACGAGCCGGCTCACTACCATGCGGCCAAGAGCTTCGAAGACTTCTATCCGTACGGTGGGCAGACCGCGGCCCAGGCAGTGCGCGCGATCATGGCGCATCCGGTCGACGGTGCCGAGAACCTGTCGGCGAAGGCGGAGCGCAACGGTATCCGGTTCGTGCTCGAGCCCGGCCGAGCCCTCCTGGACCAGGCCGGATTCACCATGTACCGCGTACAGCAGGTCGACGACCGACGGGAGACCGACGGGTACGCGATCGTCACCGTCGCGGGCAGCAGTTTCAGTCTCTCCGAACAGTGGTTCAACAGCGACTACCTCCCCGACCCGCTGCTGGTGTCCGCGCAGCCCGTCGCCGACGAGATGTTCCCGGCCTGCGTCGCGGGCTCGACCTGCTTGGAAAACGATCTGGTGACCTGGCGGAAGATCGGCTTTCCGCGGCCCGTAAGGCGCGGTGACCACTTGGTCTACCTCAACACCGCCGGCTACCAGATGGACTCCAACGAATCACCGTTCCATGACGCCGCACTGCCGTTGAAAGCCGTCCTCCGGCTCGGTGATGGCGGGGCCCCGCCGCGCTGGCGACTGGACGGAATCTAGTGCGACCTCGAACCAATCCGATGCGACCGCCAACGAAGGAGAAGCCTCGCGTGTCACAAAACCATGCTCCACAGCAGCAGTTGTGGCTGTTGCCGCAGTCCCAGCAAGAAGGGCTGGACCTCGACCGCCGACAGGTGATCGCTGTCGTCGAGCGGGCCTACCGCGCGTTGCGCGAAGGTGGCTCGGACAACCCGGTCAAGACGGTCATCGACGATCCTGGTCACCGATCGCTGAGCTATTCGATGGTGGCCAGGGACGCCGGTAGCGGCACTGTCTGCTTCAAGGCCGTCTACGAGTTCGACCCGCGCCGCAATCGGGACAGTTACCGGTTTCACTCGTTCGTCTTCCTCGTCGACGACACCACCGGGGCACCCATCGCGCTGATGGACGTGGTGAAGCTCGGACCGTTGCGGTCCTCGGCCACCACCGCGCTGTTCGCCCGCGCGGCCTGCCCCGACGCGCGAAGCGCCCTGGTCGTCGGCACCGGCGTCCAGGGACAGATGGCGCTGCCGATGCTGGTCGAGGCCATGCCGGAACTGGAGCGGCTGCAGGTGTTCGGCACCTACCCCGATGGTCTACGCGCTGTCCAGGACAGCGTCGACGGCCGCGAGGTGGAGATCGTGAAGGATCTTCGGGAGGCCGCCGGTGAGGCGGACATCGTGATCGGCGCCGCCGGCCTGTCCGTCACGGAGGAGGTCCGGCGTGAGTGGATGAAGCCGGGCTCGGTCGGCGTTCTGCTCGGGTACGGCGTGCACGCCGACGTATGTCACGGCGCGGACTACCGGATCGCCACTGATACCGCCCAGATGCATGCCACTTGCGACGACCTGCGGGGCGAGGACGGCAGCTTGCCGTCGGTGGACGCCCAACTGCCGGACATCCTGCTCGGCCGGGCACCTGCCCGTCGCCATCCGGACGACGTGGTCTTCGCCTACAACAGCGGTATGGCGGTCACTGATGCCGCGCTGGGCCGGTACATAGCCGATCTCGCCCTGGCGGGCGGGCGCGGGGAAAAGGTCAACTTCTGGTGAGCACCGACACGACCGGCACGACCGGCACGACGCAGACCTACGCCGCCTGGTGGGTCAAGAACTCGCGGGCGCTGCTCAAGCTCGCCTTCCCGTTGATCCTGACCAACTTCGCCTACGTCGCGCTGACCACCGTGGACATCGTGATGCTGGGCAGGCTCGGGACGGTCGAGATCGCCGCCGCGGGTCTGGCCATCGCGCTCTTCAACCAGCTGCGCACCACCGGGACAGGCATGGTCACCGGAGTCAGCAACCTGGTGGCCGAGGCGCGAGTGCGGGGCGACCGTGAGCGAATCGGCGCGCTGCTGTTCGCAGGGTTCTTCTGGGCGACCGTCTGCGGTGTGGTGTTCTGCGCGGTGCTGCTGCTGATCGGCCCACTGCTCGTCCTGCTGGGTCAGGACCCGACGGTGGTCGACAAGGCCGGCGAGTTCCTGATGGTCATGGCGCCGGGCATGCTGCCCTGCCTGTGGTTCCAGAACCTGCGGCACTTCACCACCGGCCTCAAGCGGCCCGGGCCGCTGCTGGCCATCACGCTGGCCTCGATCGGCGCGACCATCGGCCTGAACTACATCTTGATCTACGGCAAGTTTGGCCTGCCCGCATTCGGATTCGTCGGCGTCGCGATCGCCACTGTCACGGTGTTCCTGTTGTCCTTCCTGGCGTTCGTCGCGGTGATCCTGCGCGACAGCGTCCTGCGCCCGTACCTCACCTCGCCCCACGCGCGGCGCTGGTCCGCAGACGCGGTCCGGTCCGTCTGGCGCCTCGGCCTGCCGATCTCGGGAACCTATGCCTCGGAGGCCGGGTTCTTCAGTGTGCTCACCCTGATCATCGGCGCCCTGGGCGTCGAGGCCCTGGCCGCGCAGACGGTGCTGAACCAGATCGTCTACATCGTCTTCATGATCTCCGCCGGCTTGTCGCACGCGGCGTCGATCCACATCAGCGAGGCCGCCGGCGGTAACGACTACGTGACGGCACGCAGAACGGGGCTTCTCGGCACGGCCTGGGGCGTGATCGCGACGCTGGTGGTCGCCGTCGTGTACCTGGCGATCCCCGCCCCGATCGTGTCCTTGTTCATCTCGGCCGAGCACGCCGGCAACTCGGACATCATCGCGCTGACCGTGACCGGACTGCTGATCGCCGCCCTCATGCAGGTCTTCGACGCCATGCAGAACATCGGCAACGGGATCCTGCGCGGCATCGGCGACACCGCCGGGCCGTTCCGGATCTCGCTCGTCGGGTACTGGCTGATCGGGCTGCCCGCCGGTTACCTGCTCGGGGTGACCGCCGACTGGGGCGTCGAGGGCGTCTGGACCGGCCAGACCATCGGCCTCGCGGCCACCGCCGCCATCCTGCTGGTCGCCTTCCTGCGCCGCGTCGACCGGCTCCACCGGGAGACGTCCGGCGCATCCGTCCCGGAACCGGAGTCGTCATGAACCATGCCCTCGCACGTGCCACTTCGGCCTCCTTGATACGCAGGGAAGTGGCTGGCCTGCCCCTCTACGATCCCGGCGCCGACGCGGACGAGGTGGCTGCGCTCAGCGGCGGCCGCCGCGTGATCAAACTCTCCAACAACGAGAGCCCGTACGGCATCTCTCCGGTGGTCGCCGAAGCTGTCCGCCGGGGCCTGGCCGACGGAGTCTCCCGCTACCCCGACCCCACCGGCAAACGGCTGGCCGAGACCATCGGGGAGAACCTGGAGGTGCCTGCCGAGCGCGTCGTGCTCGGCAACGGCTCGGAGAACATCCTGGAGTTGCTGTGCCAGGCCGTACTCGATCCCGGTGACCTGGTGGTCACCCAGGCGCCCGGGTTCAGCCTGCACGAGATCTTCCCCCGCGTCATGGGTGCCCGGGTCGAAAAGGTCGCGGTCACCGCAGAGTTCGGGTTCGACGCGGACGCCTGGCGCGACGCGCTGGCCGCAGGCCCGAAACTCGTCTTCCTCGCCAACCCGTGCAACCCCACCGGCGCGATGCTCAGCGCCGGCCAACTGGAGCGCATCGTGGCCGACACTCCGGAGTCGGCCCTGCTGGTGCTCGACGAGGCGTACGGAGAGTTCGCCCGCCCCAGCCCGGACTACGCCGACGGGCTGGAGGCTCTGCGCGCACTGGACCGGCCGTGGATCGTGCTACGCACCTTCTCCAAGGCCTACGGCCTGGCGGGCTTCCGGGTGGGATACGGGATCGCCTCCGACGCCGCCCTGATCCAGGCACTGGACCGGGTCCGCACCCCGTACAACGTCAACCAGCTCGCCCAGGTTGCCGCCATCGCCGCGCTGGGCGACCACGCGCACCTGGCCGACACGGTCCGTCGGACCGGCCTGGAGATCGACAGGGTCTCCGACCGGTTGCGCGGCGCGGGACTGCGTGTGGTCCCGTCCTCGACCAACTTCCTCTTCATCGACACCGGCTGTCGCTCCGACCGGGTCGCCCAAGAGCTGCACCGCGCCGGAATCATCGTCAAGGCGTGGCGCGAACCGGGATACGAGAACTACATCCGAGCCTCACTGTCGACCCCCGGAGACAACGACGTCTTCGTGCGGTGTCTGACGGAGATCTGCGCGAAAGGCACCTCGTGATCAGGAGTAAGGTGTCCGACCTGATCGGACGAACGCCATTGCTGAAACTGGCAGTTCCGGACAGCTCGGCAATCGTCCTGCTGAAGCTGGAGCAGTACAACCCCACCGGCACCGCCAAGATCCGGATGGCCAGGAACATGGTGGACGAGGCGGAGGCGGCTGGGCTGCTCACCCCCGGCGGGTGGCTCGTCGAGTCCACCTCCGGCAACACCGGGCTCGGCCTGGCGCTCATAGCCGCCGAACGCGGATACAAGTTCACCGCCGTGGTGGACAACCACTCCAGTACGGACAAGCTGCGCGGCATGCGCGCCTACGGTGCCGACATCCTCAACGTCGCCGGTGAGGCTGACGGCCTGGCCACCGCCGAACGCGACACCGTGGCCGAGCGGCTCGCGGCCGAACACGGTGCGTACTGGACCGCGCAACACCGCAACCAGGGCAACCCCAACGGCTATCGGCCGCTCGCCCGCGAACTCCACGACGACCTGGGCGAAGACATCCACTACCTGTACGGGGCCGTCGGCACCGGTGGCTCGCTCTGCGGAACCGGCCGAGTCCTGCGGGAACGCATTCCGGAACTGAAGATCATCGGCGTCGAGCCGGTGGGATCCGTCGTCTTCGGCGGCAAGGGCGCGCCCTACCACCAGTCCGGCACCGGGACGCCTGAAGGCTCGGAGATCGGCGGCGTCGTCGACTACGAACTCTTCGACCAGGGGGTCAAGGCAAGCGACTCGGAAGCCTTCGAGACCTGCCGCTACCTGGCCAGGAACTTCGGCATCCTCATCGGCGGTTCGGCGGGCGGCGTGGTCTACAAGGCATTGGAGCGGGCCCAGAGCGCGGGGCCTGAGACCACCATCGTCGTGCTGGTCTGCGACGGCGGCGACAAGTACCTCGACACCGTGTTCAACGACGACTGGATGGCTGCCAACGGCCTGTACGACGAGCAGGTCGTCCACCGGCTGGCCGCGATGCTGCGGTAACCCCCGTCCCGACCGAACGGCCAGAACACCGGGCGAATCCGGTCGGTTCCACCGACGTGCGGTAAGCGGCGCTTCACGTCCGCCGCGACGGGCCGTCTCTCATGTGACGTGTTCCTCGACTGGCTCCGCCAGGCGGTCCGCCTGAGCTGCCAGGACCCTTCTGCCCTCGCCTACGAACTGGTACCTTCCTGCTAATGAAAACGAAAACGATAACCATAATGGTGGCGGCCCTGGTCGTGCTCTCGGTTGCGGGGTGCACGCCAGACCCGGCTACCGATGCCGGCGCGCGGGCAAAGGCGACGGGGGCGAGCGCGACGACGTACCCGTTCACCCTCAAGAACTGCGGCATCGATGTGACCCACAAGGCCGCCCCGAAGAAGGTCGTCACGCTGAACCAGACCGCCGCCGAGATCCTCATCCACCTGGGGGTCGCCGACCGAATCGCCGGATCGGGCTACGAGATCGAAAAGACGCCGGACGCGATCGTCGAGCAGTACAAGAAGATTCCGCTTCTGTCCGCGCGCGGGCAGGAGATCAAGCACGAGAAGCTGCTGGAAGCGCAGCCGGACTTCGTCTACGGCTCCTTCGCGAGCATGTTCACCGCGGAGCAGTCCGGCGACCGCAAGCAGCTGCACGGCCTGGGCGTGCCGACTTACCTGACCGAGTTCGACTGCTCGTTCCACGAGAGCGTCGCAGGCGCGAACTTCGAGATGATGTACGAGGAGTACCGCCGGCTCGGCAAGATCATGGACGTGCCCGCCGCCGGAGAGAAACTGGCCACCGAGCAGCGGGCCGTGGTGGACAAGGCGCTGGGCGCCGTCAAGAAGCGGGACACGCCGCTGAAGGTGATGTGGTTCTACTCCACCTACGAGGGCACTCCGTGGGCCGCGGGCCCCGGTGGTCTGCCGCAGCACATCTCGGAACTCGTCGGGGTCGAGAACATCTTCGCCGACGCGAAGACCAAGTGGGCGGAGGTCAGCTGGGACGAGGTCGCCGCCCGCAACCCCGACGTCATCATCCTGGCCGACCTGACCCGAGGCGAACCCAACGACACCGCCAAGGAGAAGATCGACCTCCTCAAGAAGGACCCACTCACCAGCAAGCTCGCCGCAGTGAAGGGCGACCGGTTCATCTCCATCCCCGGCACCCACATGGATCCCGGCTACGGCAGCGCGTCCGTGGTTCCCGCGCTGGTCGACGGCCTCAACAAGCTAGGGTGAACCGTTCCGCCATGACGACGAGTTCAGACAGGACTGCCGCGCCCGCCGGGAATCCGATCACCAGCAGTGAAAAGGTTCCGGTGGGCCCGCAGCGCGCCTCAACGGTGGCGCTCTTCTTCTTGGCCGTGGCCGGGCTGCTGGTGTCGGTCGTCGTTGCATCGCTGTTCGGGAGCGCGAACATCCGTCCCCTCGATGTCGTCTCCACGATTCTGCGGCACGTCGGTCTGCGCAGTATCGCCCCCACCCCACCACTGCCGGGGCTGCTGGACGCCCTGATCTGGGAGTCGCGCTTCCCGCGAGTGTTGCTGGCCGCCGCCGTCGGCATGGCCCTGGCGGTCTCGGGCACGGTCCTGCAAGCGGTCACCAGGAATCCCCTGGCCGACCCCTACCTGCTGGGGGTCTCCTCCGGCGCCTCCACCGGCGCGGTCGCCGTTCTCCTGCTGGGCATCGGCGGAAGCATCTCCCTCTCCACCGGAGCCTTCATCGGCGGCCTGGTCTCCTTCGGCCTGCTGCTGCTCCTGCTCGGCGGCGGGCGCGTCGCCAGCCCTTCCCGCGTAGTGCTCACCGGTGTGCTCGTATCCCAGTTCTTCGCCGCGGTCACCTCGGTCATCCTCATGGTCAGCGGGGACGCGAACTCCACACGCGGCTTCACCTACTGGCTGCTCGGCACCCTCGGGGGCGCCCGATGGGAGGGGGTAATTGTCACCGTCGTGATCATCCTGATCGGGGTGGCCGCCGTGCAGTTCTTCGCGCCCGCCCTCGACGCCTTCACCTTCGGGTGGGACTCCGCCGCCGCGCTGGGGATCAACGTCACCGCGGCCCGCATCTGGCTGATGGTGCTGACCTCGGTCATCACGGCGGCCGCCGTCGCGGCCTCCGGGGCGATCGGCTTCATCGGGCTGCTGATCCCGCATGCCGTCCGCATCCTGGCGGGCCCGATGCACCGCACCCTGCTTCCTATGTCCGCGATCGTCGGCGCCATCTTCCTCATCTGGGTGGACGTGTTCGCGCGGACAGCGTTCTCGCCCCACGAGCTGCCCGCCGGCGTCATCACCGCGCTTCTCGGCGCGCCCGCCTTCGCGCTGGTCCTGAAGCGTCTGGAGTCCTGATGGGCCGCATCACCACCACCCAACTCTCCTGGTCGGTCAAGGGCCACCGGCTGCTGGACAACATCGAGATGGCGGCACACGACGGAAAGACCGTCGGCCTCCTTGGCCCCAACGGCTCGGGCAAGTCGACACTGCTGCGCCTGCTCGCCGGACTGCGGCGCCCCGACACCGGAACCATCCGCTACGACGACACCGCCCTGAACGACCTCAGCGCCAGGGTGCTGGCCCGACGGCTCGCCGTCGTCGAACAGGACGTGTCCGCCCACAACCACGTCAACGTCCGCCAAGTCGTGGAACTCGGCCGCACACCCTTCCGCGGCCGCTTCGACGCGCTGACCGAGCACGATCGGCGGATCGTCGACGCAGCGCTGGAACGGACCGACATCACCGACAAACAGCACCGGACCTGGCACACCCTCTCCGGGGGGGAGAGACAGCGCACCCAACTCGCCCGCGCCCTCGCCCAGGAGCCCCGGGAGATCCTGCTCGACGAACCCACCAACCACCTCGACATCCGCCACCAGCTCGAACTCCTCGACCTTCTGACATCACTGGACGTGACCTGCGTCATCGCCCTGCACGACCTCAACCTCGCGGCCCGGTACTGCGACCACATCGTCGTCCTCGACCACGGACAGGTGGCCGCCGCCGGCGCCCCAGAGACCGTGTTGACCCCGGACCTGATCAAATCGGTCTACGGCGTCAACGTGCTCGTCGACCGCGAACACACCACCGGCACCCTCCGCATCACCTACCTGGCCGCCACAGCCACGCGATCGACTGCCAGGGAAGCGATGCCACTCGGACTCCAGTAGGGGGCTCATCAGCTGCCGACCACCCCGGCCGCGCCGCTGTCGCCGATGTCGGCAGGCAGACAACTACGACAAGGGCGGGCGCAATGGATTCGGAACCCAGCGGAAGCGCGGCCGACGCGGTTCCCGGAGCGTGGCCCGTCCGGACGGTGGTGTCGCTGGCGCGACAGGGCAGACGCACGCCGTCCGCATCCCGCGCCTCAACCGAGGCCTGCTGCCGGATCGTTCCTTGCTGACGATCAGCTGCCAGCCGGGACGGCTCAGTGTCATGCGGGGGCTCGGCAGCAGCATCCAATCGCGCAACGTCGCCCATCACGCCTTCGACGGGGTCCGCTGAGTGGGCCCGGCCGCCTGCCGTACGCTCGCCCATATGTGCTTCGTCAGCGGCGGCTGGAGCACTGAAGCCGTCGCCCAGGTATCCGCCTGGGCAGCCGGCATCGAGGTCGGAGCGGTCATGGCGACCGTCTTCCATCGGGGTGGTCGGCAACTCGGCACGCCTGGTCAACCACACTCCGCACCTGCCCCGCGTGGGTGACGACGTCCTGAGGCGGGCCCTGCCGGAGGAGCACCGCGTAGCCCACCACGATCCCGCAGCACGCGCCGACGGCACGTCCGAGCCGTAAGGCCTGGGCCTCGACCGGGTCGTGGCCGTCCTCAGCGCACGGCCACCAGAACGTGGCTGTTGCCGAACTGCCAGACGGTACCGGCATGCCCGATCCCCGCCTCGCGCAGAAGCTCGATGTGGCCGGAGACGGAGAGGTCGTTGCCCTCGCAGGGCGGGTGGCGGCGCCCTCCCGTCCGTTCGGGCGAGGTGGAGAGCGCAGGGTCGGCCGTTGCGCTGGACCACCAGGACTGCCAGTCCTCCTGGGCGAGGGCCTGGCACCGAAATCCAGGGTGTCGAGGAGGCGGCCGAGGGCCTTGAAGGAGGTGCCGAACCGGCTCGCGCGGGAGAGGGTCCTCGCACCGGAGGTCTCGAACTCGGACAGGCGCAGCAGGACCCTCAGCCGCGGCAGGCCATGGCTCCGGACGAATCCGGCGGCCTCGACCAGCTCGCCCGCCCCGTCGGCATTGACGATCGCACCGGACCGCGCGGCGCGGCCAGCCACTGGAACTCCGGGTCCTTCGGGCCGGTCGCCATCACTTTCTCGGCGGTAAAGCCGGAGCCGAGCGCATACTGCAATTCGCCCAGGGAGGCAGCGTCCAGGCCGGCTTCGGTCGTCGTCAGGCGGCGGACCAGAGCGCTCGACCGGTTCGCCTTGTGCGCGAAGAAGACCCGACCGGAGAGCTGATGCCCGCGCAGGACGGAGCGGAACGCTCCCAGATTCAGAGCGATCTGATCAGGGAGCACCACATTCAGAGGCGATCCGAGCGCGTCCACCAGCGGCTGCAGGAAGGAGCCCGACCGCAGGAGCGACGCCATCGCCACACCGTGCCGAGGTTCCAGGTACAGAGGCGCGTCGCTCATGCCGGCTGTGCCTCCCCGACGAGGAATGCAGGCTTGCTCTCAGCGATTGTTCGTACGGCTGGGCTCCATCATGGGCCCCCTTGTGCCAACGCTCCAGGGGGCGGGCCGGATCCGCTCCCGCATCGGCCGGAACAGGACGGTTCACAGCCGGATGCTCATGAGGATGTCGACACGGTCGTCGCCCGGTGCCACGCGCAGCGCACCCGGCCACCGACCCACCTCCATCCACCCGAGCCTCATGCTGATCAGGCTGCCAGACGACCGGGGGCGGCGGGGTGGCGTACGGGCCGTCCGCTACCGGCTGGCGTACGGGAGCAGGGCCATCTCGCGGGCGTTCTTGACGGCCAGTGCGAGCTGGCGCTGCTGTTGCGCCGTGACACGGGTGACCCGGCGGCTGCGGATCTTGCCCCGGTCGGAGATGAACTTACGGAGCAGGTCGGTGTCCTTGTAGTCGATGTACGTGATCCCTGCCGTGTCCAGCGGGTTGGGGCGGGACTTCAGCGGCTTGCTGGGGGAGGGGCGGCCGGCCATAGGTGTTCCTCGGAGTACGGGGGCTACGGGGTGTCGGTGAATGGGACGGAGAGGTCAGGAAACGGAGTCGAGCAACGGACCGAAGGCGGCGGGGAGCTGCTTCCACGCTTCCCGCCCGGCCGTGTACTCGGCTTCGGTCAAGAGGCAGGAATCCAGGAGCTGTTCGATCCCGTCGCGGTCGAGACCCGGCGAGGTGAAGACCAGGTGCTGGCAGCAGTCGCCGTGCTCGGGATCCCAATTGAGGGCGGCCGCGGCCTGACGCATGGCGGGAACCAGCTCCCAGGCGGCGTCGGGGAGCGAGGCCAGCCAGGGGCCGGCGCTCTCCACACACAGCGCGCCACCGGCCGCGTCCCAGGCCAGGAGGGTGTCGGGACGGTCGGCGAGCCAGAACCGGCCGCGGCTACGGGCCGCAGCGCAGGTCAGATCCTCCAGGGCTTCGTAGAGCCGCTCGGGGTGGAACGGCCGACGGCGCTGCCACACAAGCGTGGCGACTCCGGCCTCGTCGGCCTCCTGGGGGAGGAGCGCGCAGGCCGGGTGCTGGGCGGCGGCGGCCGTCTCCACGTCGAAGCCGGCGAACGCCAAGCGGGTGAGTTCGCTGGAGCCGGTGGGCACCTGGACGGCAGTCGGGTGCAGCTGGGCGAGCAGGGCGCGGTCCTCGTCGTCGGCCTCCTCGCTGTCGGCGATCGCCAGGACCGGCGCGTATTCGAGCTGACGGGCCCAGGTGTCTCCGACGGTCCGCTGGTCGGTGGCCGCGGCGGCGAGGCCGGCCTCGCTGAGGTCGTCCCCGTTGCCGAGGCAGGGCAGGACGAGCGCGGGGTCAACGGCGGTGATCACGTTCGTGAGTTCCAGTACCTCACCGGCGTGGGCGGCCACGACCTCGGCCATCGCCCTGGGCTCGACCGAGTCCCAGAGTTCCACCACGGCCAGGCGGGTCAGGCCGCCGGCGGCCAGCCGCTCCAGCTCGGGGACGAGGTCCTCACGCAACGCGCAGCAGGCACAGTCGTTGACCAGCGGAGTCTCGTCGGTGGTCACCGTGCCCCCCGAATCGCGCAGCGTGCGCAGTACGTTGCCGCCGGCCGCCGAGGACAGATCGTGGTGCAGGGCGATACTTCCCGGCACGGCGCGCAGCAGGTGCTCGACGGTCTCCTTGCGCGCGTCGGTGTGCATTCCGCCGACGATCACGACGGGGAGGGTCACTTACCCCCTCCGTAGCGGCGTTCGAAGCGTTCGACGCGTCCCGCGGTGTCCAGGACACGTGCGGTGCCGGTGTAGAAGGGGTGGCTCCGCGAGGAGATCTCTACGTCGATGACCGGGTAGGTGTTTCCGTCTTCCCAATCGACCGTCTTGGCGCTGGTGGCGGTCGAGCGTGTCAGGAAAGCGAAGTCGGCGGCCTTGTCACGGAAGACGACGGGGCCGTAGGCGGGGTGGATTCCAGGCTTCATGGGGTGGCTCTCTCTGGGGAGGAGGGGTCAGCGCTCTTCGCGGAAGTCGACGTGCCGGCGCACCACCGGGTCGAACTTGCGCAGCACCAGCCGGTCGGGGTCGTTGCGCCGGTTCTTGCGAGTGACGTAGGTGTAGCCGGTGCCGGCGGTGGAGCGGAGCTTGATGATCGGGCGTACTTCGTTGCGTGCCATGACCTCAGTATACGGAAATGGAAATCATGTTCAATAGATGAGAAAAGCCGGGCCGGACGGTGCCGTGGCTGCGACCACCGTCCGGCCCGGAGTCTTCAGGCGGTAGCGCCCACGGCTTGCCCGTTTTCGTGCTCGCAGGCGTCGTCGATTCCGTACGTCCCCCAGTCCGGGAAGTCGTCCACGGCGGGTACGGCTTCGCCCGGGCCCAGGAGGCAGGCTTCGAGGGCCGCCCGAAGTGCGTCGGCGCGCAGGCCTGTGCCGATGAAGACGAGCTCCTGGCCCTGCGTGGTGTCCGGTCCGCGGGCGCCCGAGGGCTCGAAGCGGGCCACCGCGCCGGCCTGGGACCAGAGGCCGGTCACGCGGGGGCGGCTGGCGAGCCGGAAGAAGCCCTTGGAGCGCAGGATCTGTCCGAAGGCGCCGCTGTCGAGGCCCTTGGTGACGAAGGTCCACAGCCGGCCGGGGTGGAAGGGGAGGTCGGCGCGGAAGACGAGCGAGGAGATGCCGTACTCCTCGGTTTCCGGGACGTGGTCGCCATTGAGCTCCTTGACCCAGCCCGGGGCCTGCTGAGCACGCTCGACGTCGAACAGGCCGGTGCCCAGCACCTGTTCGAGGGTCACCTGCCCGCGGACGGCGGGAACGATCCTCGCCTCGGGGTTCAGTCGCGAGAGTACCGCCCGCAGCCTGGCGACCTCGGTCGGCCCGACCAGGTCGAGTTTGTTGAGGACGATGACGTCCGCGAACTCGATCTGGTCCATGAGGAGGTCGCTGACGGTGCGCTCGTCGTCCTCGTACTGGTCGAGGCCGCGTGCGGTGAGTTCGTCGCCCCCGGCGAGCTCCGGCAGGAAGTTCGCGGCGTCCACGACGGTGACCATGGTGTCGAGGCGGGCGAGGTCGCCGAGGGTGGCGCCGTCATCGCGCGGGAACGAGAACGTGGCCGCCACGGGCATCGGCTCGGAAATCCCGCTGGACTCGATGAGGAGGTAGTCGAAGCGCCCCTCGCGGGCCAGTCGGTCGACCTCCTCCAGCAGATCGTCGCGCAGGGTGCAGCAGATGCACCCGTTGGTCATTTCGACCAGCCGCTCCTCGGTGCGCGACAGTGCGGCCTCGCCGCCGCGGACGAGCGCGGCGTCGATGTTGACCTCGCTCATGTCGTTGACGATGACTGCTACGCGCAGGCCCTCGCGGTTGCCCAGTACGTGGTTGAGCAGGGTGGTCTTGCCGGCGCCGAGGAATCCGGACAGGACGGTGACCGGGAGTGGTGTGTTGGTCGGGCGTGCCATCGACTCAGCCCTCGGGGTGCAGGAGGCCGCGTTCGTATGCCTTCACCAGGCGCTGCGGGACCTGGTACACGGAGCCGTCGACCGTGATCGGGACGAGCTGCGGCGTCGTGGCCTTCCACTGTGCCCGGCGGTGGCGGGTGTTGCTGCGGGACATCTTCCGCTTCGGGACGGCCATCGGGATCTCCTGTGAGGTGTCGAAGGTGCTCGGCGCGAGCGTATATGAAAACGACGACCATTTTCAATTAAGGGCTGGTCGAGGTGCGTGGATCTTCACCGGTTCCAGCCACGCCGCCCATGCCTCCCTTGCCTGCCCCGGCACCCTCCTGCGGGTCAGCGCCCGGTCTCGGGACGGCTGCTGAGTGGCGAGCCCGTCGAGTGTGATCACGCCTGCGCGGGCGTTGAGGATCCGAAGCAAGGTGGAGGCCGCCAGATCGGACCTGGTGGTGCCGGGTGGGCCGTCTCCCGGGATCTAGGCGTCGGCGGCTTCCACCTGGCGTGCGGCGCCCTCGGCCGGGGTGAGCGGTTCTCCGCGATCGTCCCCGTCCCACAGCCGCATCGTCCGGTGCACGCAGGTGATGTCCGCGAGGAGAGCCGCCGGATCGACACCGACGAGGACCGGGGCGGCGTCGTAGTGGTCGTCGAGGCAATCGGCGCCGACTCTGGCCCGCCACAGACGAAGGAGGTCTCGAGGTTGGACGGCGCAGTCGTCGGGGCGATGGCGCAGTGGATCCTGCTTCCCGCGCGGCGGGACCGTTTCCGTACGTCCAGGTCGCGCCGGACAGCGCTCCCGCTCCTGCCGAAGCACCCCACCGACCCCGTGCGGTGGGGTGCGAGTCGCGGCTGCGACGTCATTCGGCTCGCATCACCAGGAGGACTTGGTCACTCCCGGCAGGAATCCGGCGTGTGCCTGTCGGCGGGTGCGGACCCGGGAGAGCCCGAACTTGCGAAGGTAGCCGCGGGGGCGGCCATCCACGCTGTCGCGGTTGCGTACGCGGGTGGCACTGGCGTTGCGGGGCTGCCGCCGCAGCTCTGCAACGGCGGCCTGTCGATCGGCATCGGCGGACGAAGGGCTGTTGACGATCGCCTTCAGTTCGGCTCGCCGGGCGGCATACCGCTCGACGGTAGCCTTCCGCTGCTCGTTCTGCGCGATCTTGCTCTTCTTCGCCATTAGACCTTCCCTCCGCGCGCCCGGATCCGGGCCGCAGCCGCTTCGATGCCGATCGAGTCCACCGTCTTGATCGCCTTGGCACTCAGGGTCAGGCGGACGTTGCGACCCCCGCTGGGCAACCAGTAGCGCTTGCTCTGGATGTTCGGGTCGAAGCGTCGTGACGTGCGCCGGTGGGAGTGGGAGATGCTGTTGCCGAACCCTGGCTTGGCGCCGGTCAGTTGGCAGTGGGCGGACATGGGTGGTACCTGCCTTTCTCTGGCCTTCGTATTGGTAATGGAAACCATATCCATATACTAGCCGCGTGGTCGCCCGGCCCCGCCCGCCGCAGGCTCGCCAGAGGGGATCGGGTTGGAGGGTGTTCAGTGCGGTCGAGGATGTGGAGAGCCCTTCGCCGCGTCACGTCTTCTGCGCCGGCGGTGGCCGTCTTGGGGACGCGGGGACTTCTCGAAGATCCCGAACGCTGCCGGGAGTGGAGAACCGCATGGACCTCCTCCACTAAGCCGTAAACCCGCACGCAGCAGCAAGGAGCCATGGATGGGCTTCGGCCTCGTCCTGCAAACCGACCCGCCGGCCTCCCAGGTCGTCAGCCTCATGAAGCGCGGCGAGCGCAACGGCTTCCGCTACGGCTGGACCTTCCGGCACTGCTGTGGCAGGAACCGTTCGTCATCTACAGCCAGATTCGCGCCAACACCCAGCGCGTGCACGTCGGGCCGATGGTCACCAACCCCGGTACGCGCACCTGGGAGGTGACCGCCTCCATCTTCGCCACGCTGAACGACATGTACGGCAACCGCACCGTGTGCGGGATCGGCCGCGGGGACTCCGCGGCTGACTCCTGCGAGCGGCGCGGAGCCGACAGGAGGCCGGCCCCGCGGCGCGGGCCGGGTCATTCCGCGTAGTCGTTGCCCTGGAGGTGGAGCGAGCGCAGGGCCGCCTCCAGCGCGAAGCGGTGGTCCGGGTCCGTGATGCGGTCGCCCAGGCGGGCGTCCAGGTTGCGCAGGCGGTAGCGGACCGTCTGCGCGTGGACGCCGAGCACCTCGCCGACCTGTTCGGCGGGGGCCCGTGTGGCGATGTGGACGCGCAGCGTCTCGACGAGGCGGCCGCGCCGGGAGCCGCCCAGCCCGCTGAGCGGGGCCAGTTCGCGGGCCGCGATGTGCGCGACCAGCGCGGGGTCGGACAGGAGCCACAAGGTGGTCAGATGGTCTTCGCAGTGCACGACCGGGCCGTCCGGCACGATCCCGTCGTCGATGAGCTGCAGCACCTTCCTGGCCCACCGGATGGAGTCGGCGGCCTGCGGCGGTGGCACGGTCAGGCCGATGACGGCCGGGGCGCCCGCGAGGACGGACTCGAGCATCGCCAGGCGCTCGGGGGTGAGCGGCCCGGGGATCAGCAGGTGCGGCTGCGGGATGCCGAGGTCGGCGAGGACATCCCGGTCGAGGCATGCCCGTACGTGATCGGGGGCCGGGGCGCGCAAGGCCACCAGCGTGCACTGCGCCGGGAGTTCCCAGGACGCCTGCTCGCACAGCTCGGCGATGGTCGCCTGCGGCAGGGGCGATCCGACGAGGATGAGATGGAGCAGTTTCCGGCGTAACGCCGATAACTCGGAGGGCGCACGTTCCTGTACCTCCGCGTACCCCTCGCGCGCGACTGCCTCCAGCTCGTCGACGTAGGCGAAGAGCGCGTCCGCGAAGGCGAGGATCAGCGAGGGGGACAGGTTGTACTGGCGGCCCATGTGCTTGGCCCGGCGCAGTGCGATGCGTGCGCCGAGCCGGTAGGCACCCTGGAGGGTGTCCAGGTCACGGCCCTCGTAGGCCTCCACCCGGCCGAACTTGCGCAGCAGTTCGTCACGCAGGACCGAGCTCGTGCCGGGGTCGGCGACGCGGTCCACGAACGTGGCCAGTGCCTGCTCCACACCCTGTCGGATGGCGTCCGCGTTGGGGCCGTTGAGGAGGCGGGCGTACACCGGATAGGCGCGCTGGACCTCGACCCGTATCTCCTTGATGAGCCCCGGGACCTCGGGCCTCATCAAGGCTGCGAACTCCTTGGGGAGCGGGTCGAGCGGTTCGCCGAGGTCCGCTGGTTCTGGCATCGAGGGCATGACTGATCCCTTGCTCTCCTGCGCGCCCGGTGGGGGAGCGGCGTGACAGCGCCCTGCTGGCTGGAGGGCGCTGCGCGACCGTCAGGTACATACCTGTGTGAGGTGCTGACGCTAGGTCAAGTCTGCTGTGCTGTACACCGTTTGGGCAGGAGATGCGCAGGAGTGCGGGTGTAGTCCGGCGAGTCGGCCGGTAATCGTCGTTCGCTGACCGTTACTTGACTGCCGAGTGCCAGTTCCGGGCGAGCTGCTTGCCCGCATCGGGGGCGATCGTGCCCGGGGCGAAGAGCCCGCCCAGGTAGGTCTGGGTGTTGTTCAGGGTCAGGCTGTTCCTGCCCGCCGCGGACGGCAGGCCGGTCTTGAGGTTGACCGCCGCGTCGATCACTCCGAACAGCCCCAGCCCGCAGCCGCTGGCGCCGGGGACGGCGAAGGACGTGTCGCTCTGGGTGGAGCCGAGGAGGTTGAGGCGGCTCATCTCGCCCTCCTCGTTCGCGCTGCCGTCACCGTCGAACCGCTCCACGGCGAACGACGGGTAGTTCAGGTTCTTCGGCTTCAGGACGATCGGGTTGTTCTTCGTGCCGATGTAGCAGTTGCTGCCCAGGAACGGGTTCTCCAGGCGGATGCGGACCGGGATGTTCACGATCGTCTGGTCGGTGACGACGCCCGCTATCTGGTCGAAGTCATACGGGGTGCCCACCGACTCCAGGGTCGCGGTGATCTTGTTGAGCTTGGCGTCCGAGAGCTGCTTGCAGATGGCGGTGATGCCCGGGATGTTGCTCGGGCACATCAGCCCGAGGAGACCGCCGGGCACCGTCGCCGAGGCGGCGATGATCGCGCCGGAGGGGGGCGCGACGACGGTGCTGGTGCCGTCGGAGTTCTGGACGACGCCCATCTGGAGGTTGCTGTTGCCGGTGATGACCGTCGTGTTGCCCAGCTTGATGGACCCGCTGGCGGCGTAGGAGACGACGCACTGCGGTGCCTTGTCCAGACCGTCCGCCCCGAGCATCGTCGGCGAGTCGACGGGACAGCGGGTGAACGGACCCCACGCCCCGTTGAGGGCCGGCGTGGCGGCGGTCGCCGTACCGAGGGAGGCGAACGCGCCGAACGCGGTCAGCGCCGAGACGGTGGCGAGCCGGGTACGTGCGGAGGCGAGTGGCATGGAGGGTGCCTTTCGATGACGGGGGGACGTTCGGGTCTGTGGTGCGGGAGTGCGGGGGTGGGGGTGCCGGTGCGCGGTCCGGCTGTGCCGGGGTGCGCCGGGTGTCTGGGCAGTGGTACGGATCAGCGCTCCGGTGCGGGGACCACGTACGGCTGGCGGTCCTCGGTGCACTGGCCCTCGGTGGGTACCTCGACGCCCACCGCACACGTCTGCCCCTGGATCTGCTTGACGTAGTTGCCGGGGCCCGAGATGGACGCGGTCAGCAGCCGGTCCAGGTCCTCACCGCCCGCGCCGCAGCCGGTGAAGGGGGGGATGGTCACCTCGCCCGTCAGCGGCCCGCCCGAGGTCAGGACGTAACCGGTGGCGTCCGTGCCGTTGATGAGCTGCCCCTTCCCGAGCATCACGAGGTGCGGGCCCGGGTACGTGGCCGGATCGGGCTCGGGGGAGCTGAGCGGGGTCTCCGTACGGCACGACGGGCCGACGTCCAGAGGCGTGCCGTTGACCTTGACGTCCAGTACGCGAAGGACCAGCGGGGCGCGCACGTACGTCTCGGCGATGTTGTCCGGGAAGACGAGCAGGACGTCCGACGCGACGGTCATGGGCCCCGCCTGCTCAAGGATCATGGTCGCCGTCGTCGGGGTGAAACCGAAGGTCAGGAAGGTGGACTGGAACGGCGGGGTCTGTTTGCGGCCCTGGTAGTCGAGATGGCCCTCCGACTTCTGGAGCAGGTGGATGCTCCCGTCCGGAGGGAAGGCGATCTCCGGGTCGCCCTGTTCGATCTGCACGCACGACACCGGGATCAGGGAGGCGCCGCCCAGTTTGCGGACGTTGGAGTAGCCCGTGATGTACGCGTTGAGCGACTTGTCGGTCGGGTTCTGCTTGACGCACGGCGGCGCCGGCGGTCTGACGGCCGACGCGCCGGCGCGGGAGTCGCCGACCTTCGGAGCCTTGTCCTTGCCCCCGCTCGCCCGATCGGGGGGAGTCCCGGGCGCCGTCGACCCCTTCGGGGTGCCGGGGGCCGTCGGGGACGCCGGGTCGGTCGGCCGCCCGGACGCCGGGGCGGTGGGGGCCGACGGGGAGGGCAAACCGCTCGGGGCCGGGGTGGAGGGGGCCGGACCGACCGGCACGGTGGCGAGAAGGCCGTGGCCGTCCGCATCCTTCGCCAGGGTGCAGGCGAGGGTGAGGGACGGGGGAGTGGCGGGTCCTCCGTCGGCAGTACCGAGGGCGAGGTCGATGCCGAGGTCCGCGGCCGTGAAGGTGAGGTCGCCGTCGGCGACCGCCGTTACGGTCGGGGCGTCGCCGGTGGTGGTGAGGGTCAGCGGGCCTTCGGCGGGAACGGCGGCGGGCGGGGCCCCGGCGGTGCCACGCCAGAGGGCCTGCGTCGCGGCCCCGCGCTGGGCGACGTCGAGCGCCAGCCTGGTCTCGGGCGCCACCGTGGTGGCCTTGAGGGCCGTGAGGTCGGCGACCGCCGCGGCCGGGAGCTCGACCGTCGTGGTCACCCCGGTGGGAAGGATCCTCTCGCCGGCCGTGGCCCGGTCGGGGAAGGTGGCCGTCACCCGAACCGCGGCCCGCTGGTGCCCCGAGGGCAGCGCGCAGTCGTAGGACAGCTTCGCGGTGATCTCCTGCGAGCCCACCGCGGCGGCCGCCGACGGGATCAGGGGGGCGAGCGCCGCGAGGGCGGCGATCGCCGCACCGCGCGCGCGGACGCGGTGTGTCCCCAGGGCGGGAGGGTGGCCTCTCATCGCTTGCTCCGCTCGGGCATCGTCCGGGGCGCCGACGGCCGGCGCGGCCGGTCGGCGTATCTGTTCGGCGTGTCTGTTCGGTGTCGAGGGTCGACGTCGAGGGCCCGTGTCGAGGGACGGCGTCGAGAGCCGGCGCGAGGGTCGGCGCGAGGGTCGGCGAACGCCCGGCCGGGTTCACCGGTCGGGCGCACGGACCCGGGGGAGTGCCAGTGGCACTCCCGCACGCCTTACGGGTTGGAGCCGACGATGGTCGGGATGACCGTGGTGCCGGTCTTCTTGACCAGGTAGGCGCCGGTGAAGATCGGCTTGGCGCCGACCGGGACGGCGCTGCCGCAGTTGGTCGACGAGACGACGGTGAGCTGACCGGAGGTGCTGGCGACCGCGAGCTTGCCCGTCGAGTTGGTATACGTGCTGGCCGCCTTGCCCGTCACACGGAAGACGCAGGCACCGACGGTGACCTTGGCGTCGACGTTGCCGATGTAGCCCTTGGTGACGCCGGTCGCGGCGGTGTAGTCCTGGGCCACCACGGTCCACGGGGTGGTCGGAACGGTGGTCACGTTGCCCAGGACACTCGTGCAGGGCGAGCCGCTGGCACCGAAGTTGATGGCGCTGATCGAGCCGACGGTGGCCGGGTTGCCGGTGGCGCTGGCCATCGAGCCGGAGGCGCCCGACGTCGTACACGTCATGGCGATGCCGTTGACGCTGAGGACGATGTTCCCGCTGTTCGTCGCCGTGTAGGTCGAGGGGGACGGGTTGACGGTCCACGTGGTGGAAGGCACGGCCGATGCCGGGCCCACGGTCAAGGTGAACGCGGCGGCAGCGGCACCGGTGACGACGGCGAGGTTTCTGATGGTCTTCTTCATGGCTCTGGGACTCTCCTTGGGGATTGACCGGCAGAGGTGGGCCGCAGCTGTGCGATGGGGGAGACACAGAGGACCCGCGGCTGGGTGTTCCTCGGCCGCGACGCTGACGTTACTTGCGGGAAACTTGGCTGAACAATGGCGCAGTTCAAGATTCTTTGAAGAGCCTGAATTACCTGTTCGCCGGGTGAGCGGTCCTCGGTGCCGCCTTAGTCTCCGGGTGCGCAATGTCGACAATTTCGATCGATCACGCACCGCGCTGCCACTTTTTCCGCCGGACGGGGCGCGTGAATCTCGATATGAAGAGGAAGTGCTCTCCGTCATGACAAGCGGCGGTGCGTATGTGTGCTCCGCGTGACAAGGAACGCGGAGGCGCGGGCGGCGTCGCGAAAAACTCGTACCTGCGTATTGCCGTCGGATGTTACCCAGCCGTAGCGTTCCGGGTGCGACGCTCGACCCCTGGTTGGCGGCCCCTGACGGCACTAGTCCTGCCCGATGGTCTCGGCCCGGCCTCCCGCCGGGGCCGGCGCCTTTCGACGGGGCCCCGCCGATCCGGCTCACGGCCCCGAGGGGCCCCACCCTGTCTCACCGGAGACAAGTGGCGCACCCGGATTTGTCCGCGTGGTGACAAATTCCGGGGCGCCGGGCCGAATTGGTGTCACGCCTATTGTCCCGATGATCGTGAACGACCTAACGTGCGGCCTGCGAAGCGCACGCGACACGCCTGCTGGAGGTGATATGGGAATCGAGGTGGCTGTTGAGGGTCTGACCATGTCCTTCGGCAAACAGAACATCTGGCAGGACGTGACCTTGACCTTGCCCGCAGGTGAAGTCAGCGTCATGCTCGGTCCTTCCGGTACGGGGAAGACGGTGTTCCTCAAGTCGCTCATCGGTCTGCTGAAGCCAGAACGGGGACGCGTCCTCGTGGCGGGAGTCGACATGGTGAACAGCCCCGAACGCGACATATACGAGGCCCGCAAACTCTTCGGCCTCATGTTCCAGGACGGAGCACTCTTCGGATCCATGTCCCTCTTCGACAACATCGCCTTCCCGCTGCGCGAGCACACGCGCAAGAAGGAGTCGGAGATCCGCCGGATCGTCATGGAGCGCATCGACGTCGTCGGGCTCGTCGGCTCCGAGGGCAAGCTCCCCGGCGAGATCAGCGGCGGCATGCGCAAGCGGGCGGGACTGGCCCGCGCGCTCGTGCTCGACCCGCAGATCGTGCTGTGCGACGAGCCGGACTCCGGCCTCGACCCCGTCCGCACCGCCAACCTCTCCCAGCTGCTGATCGACCTCAACGCACAGATCGACGCGACGATGCTCATCGTCACCCACAACCTCGACATCGCCGCCACCGTCCCCGACAACATGGGGATGCTCTTCCGGCGCAACCTCGTCACCTTCGGCCCGCGCGAAGTGCTGCTCACCAGTGACGAGCCGGTCGTGGCGCAGTTCCTCGCGGGACGGCGCGAAGGCCCCATCGGGATGTCCGAGGAGAAGGACGCGGCCACGCTCGCCGCCGAGGCCGCCGTCCCCTCCGCCGAACCCGCCGCGCCCCGGGTCATCGTTCCGCAACTGGAGCCCTCGCCCGGACTGCCGCAGCGCCAGGCGGCCCTGCGGCGCCGCGAGCGCGTCCTCGGCATGCTCGACACGCTGCCGCCCGCCGCCCGCGCCGCCATCGAGGACACGTACGCGCGCGGGGCGCAGGCGCCCACCCTGCGGCTGCCGGCCACCGGGAGCGGTTCGTGATCACGAGCGGATTGCGTCACACCGGCCGCCTCTTCGCCCTCGCGGCCGAGGTGGGCCGGTCCATCTTCAGACGGCCCTTCCAGTTCCGGGAGTTCGTCGAGCAGTTCTGGTTCATCGCCAGCATCACGATCCTGCCGGCCGCGCTCGTCTCCATCCCGTTCGGCGCGGTGATCGCCCTCCAGGTCGGCTCGCTCACCCAGCAGCTGGGCGCGCAGTCGTTCACCGGAGGCGCCAGCGTCCTCGCCATCATCCAGCAGGCGAGCCCGCTCATCGTCGCCCTGCTCATCGCCGGCGCCGGCGGCTCCGCCATCTGCGCCGACCTCGGCTCCCGCACGATCCGCGAGGAGCTCGACGCGATGGAGGTCATGGGCGTCTCGCCCGTCCAACGCCTGGTCGTACCAAGGGTGCTGGCGACGATGGGCGTTGCCGTGCTCCTCAACGGTCTGGTGTCCGTCGTCGGCACCCTCGGCGGGTACTTCTTCAACGTCATCCTCCAGGGCGGCACCCCGGGCGCCTACCTGTCCAGCTTCTCCGCGCTCGCCCAGCTCCCCGACCTGTACATCAGCGAGTTCAAGGCCCTCGTCTTCGGTTTCATCGCGGGCATCGTCGCCGCCTACCGCGGCCTCAACCCCCGCGGCGGCCCCAAGGGGGTCGGCGACGCCGTCAACCAGTCCGTCGTCATCACGTTCATGCTGCTGTTCTTCGTGAACATGGTGCTGACGGCCATCTACCTGCACATCGTCCCGCCGAAGGGAGGCTGAGGCCGATGGCCTCCCCGTTCGTCTGGCTCGACCGGTCCGGCGACCAGTTCCTGTTCTACGTCAAGGCACTGGCCTGGATCCCGCGCACGCTGCGCCGCTACCTCAAGGAGGTCCAACGGCTCCTCGCCGAAGTGGCCTTCGGCTCCGGCGGGCTCGGGGTGATCGGCGGCACCATCGGTGTGATGATCGCGATGACCCTGTTCACCGGCACGGTCGTCGGCCTTCAGGGCTACGCGGCTCTCGACCAGATCGGCACCGCCGCGTTCACCGGGTTCATCTCCGCGTACTTCAACACGCGCGAGATCGCCCCCCTGGTCGCCGGGCTCGCCCTCTCCGCGACCGTCGGCGCCGGCTTCACCGCCCAGCTCGGCGCGATGCGGATCAACGAGGAGGTCGACGCCCTCGAAGGCATGGGCATCCGCTCCATCCCGTACCTGGTCACCACCCGCATCATCGCGGGCGTCGTCGCGATCATCCCGCTCTACGCGATCGGCCTGCTCTCGTCGTACCTCGCCTCGCGCTACGTGACCGTCCTGTTCAACGGCCAGTCCCAGGGAACGTACGACCACTACTTCAACCTGTTCCTCTCTCCGACGGACGTCGTGCTGTCGGTCCTCAAGGTGTTCATCTTCAGCGTCATGGTGATCCTCGCCCACTGCTACTACGGCTTCCGCGCCTCCGGCGGCCCCGCCGGGGTGGGCGTCGCCGTGGGCCGCTCCGTGCGCAACGCCATCGTGATCATCAGCATCACCGACTTCTTCCTGTCGCTGGCCCTGTGGGGCGCGACCACGACCGTGAAGGTGGCGGGGTGAGATGAGCAGCCCACGGGGTGAGACCCTGAGCCGCCGGCTCGCCGGAGTCGTCTTCCTGCTGGTCCCCGCCCTCCTCATCTGGCTGGCGATCGCGGTCTACGACAAGCAGTTCACCGACAGCGCCCCGATCACCGTCGAGACGGGCAGCGTCGGCAACGAGATGCACCCGGGCGCCGAGGTCAAGATGCGCGGCGTCGTCATCGGCGAGGTCCGCTCCATCGAGGCCACCGGCACGGGAGCCCGCCTCACCCTCGCGATGGATCCCGGCACCCTCGGCCGGGTCCCCTCCGACGTACGCGCCCAGATGCTGCCGACGACCCTGTTCGGCGAACGGTTCGTGGCGCTCGTCCCGCCGCCGGCGCCCTCGCCGGAGCCGATCGGCGCCGGAGCCGTCATCCCCGAGGACCGCTCCAGCAACGCCGTGGAACTCCAGCAGGTCCTGGACAACGTCCTGCCCATGCTCACCGCCGTCCAGCCGCAGAAGCTGTCCGCCACCCTGTCCGCCGTGTCCCGGGCCCTGGAAGGGCGCGGCGACAAGCTCGGTGCCACGCTCGCCCAACTGGACGCCCACCTGGCGAAGTTCAACCCGGAGCTGCCCGCGCTCAACCGCGACCTCCAGGAACTCGTGAAGGTCAGCAACCTGTACGCGGACGCGGCCCCGGACATCGTCACGGCGCTCACCGACTTCACCACCACCAGCGGCACCCTCGCCGAGAAGGAGAGCGAGCTGGCCGGCACCCTCGGGGCCACCACCCGCACCGCCCAGGACGTCACCTCCTTCCTGCGGCAGAACAAGGACAACATCATCCGGCTCAGCGCCGCCGGCCGGCCCACCCTGGAGCTGCTCGCCGAGTACTCCTCGTCCTTCCCCTGCACCCTGCGCACCCTCGCCGAGTTCGTGCCGGCCATGGACAAGGCGCTCGGCAAGGGCACCGACCAGCCCGGGCTGCACGTCAACGTGGTCACCGTGCCCTCGCGCGGCGCGTACGCACCCGGCCGCGACACCCCCTCCTACACCGCGGGCGGCGGTCCGCGCTGCTACCCCGTGCCCTACCTCGGCATCCCGGCCGCACCCGCCGTACGGCCCACGGCGGCAGCCGAGCAGAGCCTCGGACCCGCCAACTCCCCGCAGGAGAACGACTTCCTGAACGAGCTCCTCGCGCCCGCCGCCGAGAAGCAGGCCGGCGACCTGCCCGACTGGAGCAGCCTGCTGGCCGGACCCGCCTACCGAGGCACGGAGGTGATCCTCAAGTGACGGACGACCTCGCCCACACCCGACGGCGGCCCCTGACCGGCCCGCTGGTCAAGTCCCTCATCTTCGTCCTGGTCACCGCCCTCGCCACGACCGTGCTCGCGCTCAGCATCGCCAACACCGGCGTGAGCTCGGACACCCGCTCGTACAAGGCGCTGTTCACCGACGCCACCGGCCTCATCGACGGCGACAGCGTCCGGATCTCCGGCGTGAAGGTCGGGGAGGTGACCAGCGTCCGCGTCGTCGACCGGCGCACCGCCCAGGTCACCTTCCGCATCCGCGAAGACCGCACGCTCCCCGGCTCGGTGACCGCCGCCGTGAAATACCTCAACATGGTCGGGCAGCGCTACATCGCCCTCGACCGGGGCAGCGGCGATGTCGGCGGCACCCTGCGGCCCGGTGCCACCATCCCGCTGGACCGCACCACACCCGCGCTCGACATGACGCTGCTCTTCAACGGGTTCAAGCCGCTCTTCGAGGGCCTGTCGCCGGGTGACGTCAACGATCTCGCCGGCTCGCTCATCCAGGTCCTCCAGGGCGAGGGCGGCACGGTCGACAGCCTCATCCGGCACATCGGCTCGCTCACGCACACGGTCGCCGCCAAGGACAAGGTGATCGGCCAGGTCGTCACCAACCTCAACACCGTGCTGGACACGCTCAACAGCCGCGAGGCCGCCTTCGACGATCTCGTCGTCACCCTCCAGAAGCTCGTCACGGGCTTCAACGGCGACCGCAAACCCCTCGGCGCGGCCGTCCAGGCGATGGGCGACCTCACCACCGCGACCGCAGGACTCCTCCAGGACGGGCGCGCCCCCCTGAAGCAGAGCATCGGCGAACTGGGCCGCCTCTCGAACACCCTCGGCGACCACACGCCGCAGATCGAGGACTTCCTCGACAGGACACCGGCCAAGATGGCCGCCCTGGCCCGTCTGTCCTCGTACGGATCGTGGTTCAACCTCTACCTCTGCGAGGCCCGCGTGAGCGGTGTGAGCACCTCCGACGGCTCCAAGCCGCCGACCGGCATCGTCGTCACCGAATCGAGGTGCCGAGGATGAGCCGCCCGCCCCGGTTCACTCCCGTCAAGGCCCGCAACCCCGTCGCGGTGGCCGCCGTCGGTCTCGTCGTCCTCGCCCTGATCGCCGTCCTCGCCTACAACGCGGACCGCCTGCCGTTCGTCGGCACCGGCACCTCCTACAGCGCCGACTTCACCGAGGCCGCCGGACTCGGCACCGGCGACGAGGTGCGCATCGCCGGGGTCAAGGTCGGCTCGGTCACCGGCGTCGCCCTCGACGGGCCCAAGGTGAAGGTGACGTTCGAGGCCGGCGACGCCTGGATCGGCGACCGCTCCACCGCCGCCATCGCGATCAAGACCCTGCTCGGCGACAAGTACCTGGCCCTCGACCCGCTGGGCGCCGGACGCCAGGACCCCCGCAGCCGTATCCCGCTCGCGCGCACCACATCCCCGTACGACGTGACGCAGGCGTTCCAGGACCTCAGCGGCACCGTCGACGCCATCGACACCAAGAAGCTCGCCGAGAGCTTCGAGACGATCTCCGCCACCTTCAAGAACTCACCGCCCAACGTGCGCAGCGCCGCCACCGGCCTGTCCGAACTGTCCAAGTCCGTCTCCAGCCGTGACGCCCAGCTCACCCGGCTCCTCCAGGGGAGCCGGACGTTCACCAAGACCCTGGAGGGCAAGAAGTCCAGCTTCGAGACCCTGCTGGAGGACGGCGGTTCGCTGCTCGGCGAGCTCAAGGACCGGCGTGACGCCATCCGCGCCCTGCTCAAGGGCAGCCGGGACCTGGGCACGCAGCTCAGCGGCATCGTCGACGACAACGACCGGCAGCTCGGACCCACCCTCAAGGCGCTGAGCCGCGTCACCAAGGTCCTGGAGGAGAACAGCAGCCAGCTCGACAAGACCCTCGCCCTCGTCGGCCCGTACTACCGGCTCGTCGGCAACACCCTGGGCAGCGGTCACTGGTTCGACAGCTACCTGTGCGGAGTCGTGCCCCGGAACTACCTGCCCGAGGCGTCGCAGCCCAAGACCGGATGCCGGCCGCCGCAGCAGACGCCGGCGGCGGCGAAGGGGAGCGGTGAATGATGACCACACCCAGAAGGCCCCTCGCCATCGGGCTCGCCATCGTGGTGCTCGCGGCCTGCGGCCTCGTCGGCGTACGCCTCCTCGGCTCCGACGGCACCGGTGTCACCGCCTACTTCGACCGCGCCGTCGGCGTCTACGCCGGATCGGACCTGAGGATCCTCGGGGTGCGGGTCGGCGAGGTCGAGTCCGTGGAGCCCGAGGGCACCCGGGTACGCGTCCGCCTCCGCCTCGACGACGGCGTCCGCGTCGCGGCCGACGCGCGGGCCGTCATCGTGGCCCCGAGCATCGTCGCGGACCGGTACGTCCAGCTCACCCCGGCGTACAGTACGGGCCCGGCCCTCGCCGACGGAGCCCAGCTCGCCGCGTCCCGCAACCGCACCCCCGTCGAGATCGACCAGCTGTACGCCTCGATCACCGACCTCGGCAAGGCCCTCGGCCCCGACGGCGCCAATGCGACCGGCGCCCTGTCCGGCCTGCTCGACACCGGCGCCGAGAACCTCAAGGGCAACGGTGACGCGATCGGCACGTCCATCCGTGAGTTCGGCAAGGCGGCCAAGACCCTCGACGGCAGCAGCGACGACCTGTTCGCCACCCTCGGCCAGCTCCAGACGTTCACCACCATGCTGAAGGACAACGACGGCGACGTCCGCACCGCCCAGGAGCGCCTCGACGACGTGGTGACCTTCTTCGCCGCCAACAAGGACGACCTCGCGGGCGCCCTCGCCGAACTCGGCAAGGCCCTGGCCCAGGTGAAGACCTTCATCCAGAACAACCGCGCCGAGCTGAAGCAGAACGTCGACCGGCTCGTCCCCCTCACCCAGGCCCTCGTCGACCAGCGGGCCTCCCTCGCCGAGGCCCTGGACGTGGCCCCGCTCGCGGCGGCCAACGTGGTGGGCGCGTACAACGAGAACACCCGCACCCTCGACGGCCGGGCCAACCTCAACGAGATCAGCATGGGCGGACCGCTGCTCCCGCTGCCCGTGACCGGCGGTTCCTCGGCCACCGGCGGGAAGGGGGACCGGTGAAGCGCCGCGGCCCCTTCGCCGGCAAGGGCGCCGGGGCCAAGGCCGGCGGCATCGTCGCCCTGGGCGCGGTCGTCGTGCTCACCGTGACCGTGCTCCCCGGACTGCCCCGCTTCGACGGCATCGAGGACCTGCCGCTGCCCGGCGGCGCGGACCTCGGCTCCCACCCGTACACGGTCACCGCCGAACTGACCGACGTCCTCAGCCTCGTCCCGCAGTCCGCGGTCAAGGTCAACGACGTCGCCGTCGGCCGCGTCACCGAGATCCACCTCGGGACCGGCGACTGGACGGCGCGCGTCACCATGAAGATCAACGGCGACATCCGCCTGCCCGCCGACGCGGGCGCCCGCCTGCAGCAGTCCAGCCTGCTCGGCGAGAAGTTCATCGAACTCACCGCCCCCGCCAAGGACACGGGCGGTGCGCGCCTCGCCGACGGCAGCACGATCCCGCTCTCCCGCACCAGCCGCAACACCGAGGTCGAGGAGGTCTTCGGCGCCCTGTCCCTGCTGCTCAACGGCGGCGGGGTCAACCAGCTGAAGACCATCTCCAAGGAGCTGAACGCGGCGCTCGGCGGACGCGAACCCGAGGTCCGCTCCATGCTGGAGCGGGTCAACACCCTCGTCACCGACCTCGACGCCCACCGGGACGACATCACGCGCGCGCTCGACGGCGTCAACCGGCTCTCCGCCACCCTGGCCGGACGCAAGGAGGACGTGGGCAAGATCCTCACCGACCTCTCGCCCGGCCTCAAGTCCCTTGAGGAGCAGCGGGGTTCGCTCCTCACCATGCTGCGCGCCCTCGACACGCTGTCCGGTGTCACCGTCTCCACCGTGAACGCGAGCAAGGACGACATGGTCGCCGACCTCAAGGCACTGGCGCCGACCCTGAAGGCGCTCGCCGACGCCGGCACCGACCTGCCCGACTCCCTCCAGGCGCTGCTGACGTACCCCTTCACCGACGAGGTGATGCGGGGCGTCAAGGGCGACTACCTCAACACCTACCTGTACATCGCCGCCGAACCCGGCACGCGGGTCATCCCGCCGCTCGTCCCACAGGCCACACCCACCCCTCCGGCCGACCCGGGCACCCCTCCGGCCGACCCGGGCACCACCGTCCGCCAGAGCCCGTCCGGGACCGGGACCGGGGCCGCGAAGCCGACGTCAGCGCTCCCGCTGCCGCCCGTCCAGAGCGCCACACCGGCCGGGCCGTCCGCCACTCCGGGCGCGCCGGGCACCGAGACCGGAGCCCAAGCCGGAGGGAAGACCCCGTGATCACCCTCGCCGTACGGCTGAAGAACCTCGCGTTCCTCGTCATCGCCGTCCTCGTCCTCGGCTTCCTCGGCATCCGCTACGCCGACCTGGGCCGCTACGTCGGCGCCGCCGACTACTACACCGTCGACGTCCACCTCTCCCGCACCGGTGGCCTGTTCCCCCACTCGGACGTCACCTACCGGGGCGTCTCCGTGGGCCGCGTCGGCGCCATCGACCTCACCGCCGACGGGGTCGTGGCCCGGCTGCGCATCAAGAAGTCGGCCGCCCGCGTCCCCGCCGACGCGAAGGCCGTCGTCGCCGGACTGTCCGCCGTCGGCGAGCAGTACATCGACCTGCGGCCCGGCAGCGACCAGGGGCCCTACCTCGCGGAGGGGGCCCGTATCGACCAAGCCGACACCGAGGTCCCCGCTCCCGTCACCGACCTCCTGACCAGCATGAACGACCTCACCCGGTCCGTTCCGCTCGACTCGCTGCGCACGGTCGTCGACGAACTGGGCACGGCGTTCGAGGGGCACGGCGACGACCTCCAGGCCCTGATCGACAGCGGCAGCGCGTTCGTCCGGGCAGCCGACCGCTCCCTGCCCGCGACCACCCGCCTCATCAACGACGGCGAGGTCGTCCTGCGCACCCAGGCCGAAGAGGGGCAGGCCATCCGCGACTTCGCCACCGGCGCGCGCGACCTCGCCCTCACCCTCAAGGGCTCCGACAGCGACGTGCGCCGCCTCCTCGCCGTCACCCCGGACGCGGCCACGCAGGTCAGCGGCCTCCTGCGCGACCTCGACCCGAGCCTCGGCGTGGTCCTCGCCAACCTGCTCACCACCTCGGAAATCGCCGTCACCCGGCAGCGCGGCATGGAGGAACTCCTCGTGAAGTTCCCCGCGGCCGTCTCCGCGGGCGCCACCACCGTCGACGGAGGACGGATGAACCTCGGCATGGCCGTCACGTTCTTCAAGCCCCTGCCCTGTACCTCCGGTTACGGCGGTACGCGCTACCGCAACGGCCTCGACCTCGGTACCGCACCCGCCCTGAACACCGGAGCCTCCTGCACCAGTGCCGCCTCGTCCGGGACGAACGTGCGCGGCTCCGCGAACGCCCCGAAGGGCGGGGCCGTCCCCACCCCGGCCCGGCCCGGCTCCCTGCCCTCGGGCAGCTCCGGCTCCGCCGCCGCGCCGGCCGCGCCCGCCCTGCCCGGGGCGCTCGGCCTGCCGTCCCAGGACGGCGGGCCCACCGACATGGCCGGGCTGCTTGGCCTCGGAGCCGGGAGCGGCCGATGACGCGGGCGCGCGTCCTCGCGGGCGCGGCACTGGCGGTGGCGCTCGCCTTCTGCGGGACCGGCGCCTGGACGTACGCGCAGGCCCGCACCGACGACGCTCTCGCCTTCAGCCGGGAGCGGGACGAGGCCCTCGCCCAGGGCCGCGACCACATCGCGGTGCTCACCACCCTGGACGCGTCCACGCGCGAGCACGCGGAGGCCGGGATCAAGGCGTGGCGCGACGCCTCCACCGGGCCGCTGCACACCGAACTGAGCGCCACCCGGGCGGCGACGGGCGCCTCGGCGCGCGCCACCGTCACCGAGGCGGCCGTCACCGCGCTGGACGTGCGCGCTGGTACGGCGAAGCTCATCGCGACGGTGCGCGTCGACGTCACGCCCCAGGGCAGCTCGAAGACGACGAGCGACCGCAAGCGGCTCGAGGCCGTACTGGAGCGCACGGACGACCACACGTGGAAGGTCAGGGCGCTCAGCGCCGTCCCGGTGGCGGGCGCGGGCGCCGCCGGCGCCGTGACCTCCACCGGGGGGAGCGAGGCGAAGTGACGCGGCTGCCGGGGAAGACGACGGACGGGCATGCGGAGAGCGGGGCGCCGGAGGCTCCGCAGGAGCCGGTCGCGCAGGACACGGCCGCGCGTGCAAGCGCCGCGGCGGCCGGGGCCGGCGGTGGTTCCGACGGCCACGCCGCCCCGGCTGGCCGGGGCTCCGGCTCCCGTTTCGGCGGCCGGTGGCACACGACGGCCTTCGCGGCAGCCCTCGCCGTCCTGCTCCTGGGCGGGAGCGCCTCCTTCTACGGCGCACACCAGCTGCGCTCCACCCCGTCCGCACAGAACCGCGCCCTCGCCGACCCCGTGGCCACCGAGCGGGTGAGCGCCGAGATCGGCGACGGCCTGGCCAGGATCTTCTCGTACACCCCCACCGGCGCCGACGCCACCGCGCGATCGGCCCGGGCGGTGCTCGGGGGGCGGGCCGCCCGGCAGTACGACGACCTGTTCGCCCAGCTCCGCACGAACCTGGAAACACAGAAGATCACCCTGAACACGCAGGCCGTCCGCACCGGGGTGATCGAACTGGACGGGGACACCGCACGGCTGCTGGTGCTCCTCGACCAGACCTCGCGGCGGGACGAGGGCGCCACCACCTCGGCCGCGGCCCAGCTGACCGTCACCGCCCGGTTCCAGGAGAACCGTTGGCAGATCGTCGACATCAAGGCCCGCTGAGAGATGAGCGGGAGACGGGACCACCCCATGACACTCGCGTTCCGCACCCTCGGGGGCGCCCGGCCGATCCTGGCCGCCGCCCTCGTACTCACCCTGATCGCGGGCGGTTTCGCCGCCTGGGCCGGCCTGGGATGGTACGGGGCGAGCCACGACGAGTCCGCCGCGTACGCCGTCCAGCGCGACCGGGCGCTCGCGGCGGCGGAACAGGCCGTGCAGAACCTCAACACCCTCGACCACACCAAGGTTGACCAGGGCCTCGACCTGTGGGAGTCGTCCACAGCCGGTGAACTGCACGCCCAACTCGTTCAGGGACGAACCGAGTTCGCGAATCAGGTCAAGGCTGCGAAGACGGTGACGACAGCCCGGGTGCTGTCCGGCGCCGTCACCGAACTGGACGACCGCGCGGGCCGGGCCCGGGTGCTGGTCGCCCTGCGGATCACGGTGAAGGCGGCCGACGACAAGAGCAGCGAGAAGGACAGCCGCATGCTCGGTGAACTGACCCGCACCGGGACCCACTGGAAGCTCAGCGCGCTGGGCCAGGCGCCCGTGGGTGGCACGGCGTCCGGCTGACCGGCCACCGCACCGCGAGAGCCACCCGCATCCGAGAGGACACGCACGATGTCGACGACCCGCCACCTCATCAACCGCCAGCGCCGCCGCCGGGCCGTCGGCGGCCAGACGGTCCCCGCAGCGCGCGCCACCGGGGACACGGGACCGGAGGAGCCCCCCGGCGGCGCGTCCCGCCCGCCCGTGGGCGGCCTGCGCGCGCCCGCGCCGCCGCGGACACCGGCGGAGAAGGCGGACGGGGCGCGGAAGACCGCCGGCTCGAAGCGGCAGGAGCCGCCGGAGCGCGGCGAAGGGTCCCGGGCGGCCGGCACGGGCAGGGGCGGTGGGAGGCACCTCGCCCCCCTCCTGATCCTCTGCGTCCTCACCGTCCTCCTCGGAGCCTTCGCCGGCTTCGCCCAGAGCCGGGCCGCGGCGCTGCGGGACGATCCGGTGCGCGGCAACACCGCGCTCACCGACCTCGCCCGCACCAGTGAGATCAAGGGCCAGACCGCCAAGGCCGTGGCCTCCCTCTTCTCGTACGACCACGCGAAGCCGGACGCCTTCGAGAGCGCGTCGAAGACCTTGCTCACCGGCAAGGCCGTCACCCAGCACCGGGCCCTCTTCGGGGACGTCCTCGCCCAGGCCGGGAAGCAGAAGACGGTGGTCACCACGACGGTCACCGACAGCGCGGTCGAGCGCATCGACGGAGACCGGGCGCGCGTCCTGATCTACGCGGACCAGAGCAGCGTGGGCACGGCGGGGACCGAGAAGCAGGCCCCCCAGGACCAGGGCGTCTACGCGGGCGCGATGTTCGCCCTCGACCTCGTCGTACGCGACGGGCGCTGGCTCGTGGAGGGCATCGACACCTTCGGCCGCTGAGCCGGGTCCGCGCGCCTGCCGCCGTGACGCCGGAACCCGGTGTCCGCCCGGGCGGCCCCCCATCCGTCCGCACGCCGACCGGTTCCGCCCGCTCGAGACGTGCTGAAAGACCGCCCCGGCGGGGCCGCGCCATCGGTGCGGCTCCCACGGGGGCGGCGGTGCGACGGAACCGGGGTCAGCAGCCCGGGAAATCGCCTGGCGGCTGTTCATCGGCGAGGCGACGGTCAAGAGCCACCTCAACCGCACCATGAGCAAGCTGGGCCTGGAGAGCCGCGCGCAGGCGGGGTCGCGGCCTACGAGAGCGGCCTGGTGGTACCGGGCGGCCACGCCTGAGGCCCGGGAAATCACGTCTGAGGCCCGGGAGGCGGGTCCCGGTCCACCGGACGGCCACCCGGTGTCCGCCCGCCCGTTCCGCCCGCCGGTGGGGTTTGTCGGTCGGGCGTGCTTTGCTGGGGGCATGATCGATGAGTTCCTGGCCCGTGGCCTGTCCGATGTCGAAGAGGCCGTCCGCAAGGCGGCGGCGGTAGAGATCATGCCGAGGTTCCGGCAGCTCGCCGAGCACGAGGTCGACCAGAAGAGCGGTCCGCACGACCTGGTGACCATCGCGGACCGGCAGGCCGAGGAGCACCTCACCGCCTCCCTGACCCGGCTGCTGCCCGGCTCGGCCGTGGTCGGCGAGGAGGCCGTGCACGCCGATCCGGCGGTGTACGGCGCGCTGCGCGAGGACGCCCCCGTGTGGATCGTCGACCCGGTCGACGGCACCCGCCAGTTCGTCAACGGGGACCCCGCCTTCTGCACCCTGGTCGCGCTCGCCCACCGGGGCGAGATCCTGGCCTCATGGACCTTCGCCCCGGCGCTGGAGGAGATGTCAACGGCCGTCCGCGGACAGGGGGCGTATGTCAACGGTGTCCGCATCCACAGCGGTTCGCCCGACCCGGGCGCCGACCTGCGGGTCGCCACGGCCCACCCGCTGTACACCTCCGAGGCGGACAAGCGGGCCCTGTCCCGGCTGGACGTGCCCGGTGTCGCGGCCCGCCCCTGCGGTTCCGCGGGACTGGAGTACCTGCGGGTGGCCCGCGGCGAGATGGACGGCCTGGCCTTCACCTGGCCCTCCGCCTGGGACCACGCGGCCGGTCTGCTGCTGGTCGCCGAGGCGGGCGGGGCCCAGAGCACGGTCGACGGGGTCCCCTTCCGGGTGGACCGCGACAACGCGCTGCCCTTCGCGGTCGGCCGGGACGAGGCCACCGCGATACGCATCCGGGAACTGCTCCGGGGCGCGTAGCGGACCGGCCGCCCCGAAGGGCGCCATATCCTGGTGGTGCAGGCGCCGCCGGACGAAGGAGTCGCAAGTGTCGTCGATTCTCGATGCGGTCGTGGTGGGGGCGGGGCCCAACGGGCTGACGGCCGCCGTCGAACTGGCCCGCCGCGGCCTCTCGGTGGCCGTCTTCGAGGCCGCCGACTCGATCGGCGGGGGAGCGCGGACCGAGGAGCTCACCCTCCCCGGCTTCCGCCACGACCCCTGCTCGGCCGTGCACCCCCTGGGCATCGGCTCGCCGGTCTTCGCCACGATGCCCCTGAAGCGGTACGGGCTGGAGTGGCTGCACGCCCCGCTGCCCATGGCGCACCCCTTCGACGACGGCACCGCCGCCGTCCTGTCCCGCTCCGTCGCCGAGACGGCGGGATCCTTCGGGCCGCGCGACGCGGGCGCCTACCGCCGCCTGGTCGCGCCGTTCCTCGGCAAGTGGGACACCCTGGCCCGGGACTTCATGTCGCTGCCGAACACCGCGCTGCCCCGGGACCCCGTCACGCTCGCCCGGTTCGGGCTGGCCGGGCTGCCGCCCTCCACCTGGCTGCTGCGCCGGTTCCGCGACGAGCCCGCACGCGCCCTCTTCGCGGGACTCGTGGCGCACGTCATCGCCCCCCTCGGCGGGATCGGCACCGGCGCCGTCGGTCTGGTCTTCGCCCTGGCCGCGCACGCGAACGGCTGGCCGCTGCCGCGCGGCGGCTCGCAGTCCATCTCCGACGCCCTCGCCGCGTACCTGCGCGACCTCGGCGGGACCGTCCACACCGGCTTCGAGGTGAAACGGCTCGACGAGCTGCCGCCGGCCCGCGCCTACGTCTTCGACACCTCGCCGACCGCGCTCGCCCGCATCGCCCGCCTGGGCAACGCCTACGACGGCTACCGGTACGGCGCGTCCGTCTTCAAGATCGACTACGCGCTGGACGGCCCCGTCCCCTGGACCGCCGAGGAACCGCGCCGGGCCGGAACCGTCCAGATCGGGCCGCGCAGCCGGGACATCGACGCCGCCCTCCAGCTGGCCTCGGGCGGCCGGGCCCCCCGTACGCCCTTCCTCATCACCGCGCAGCCCAGCCTCGTCGACCCCGGCCGGGCGCCCGAGGGCAAGCACGTGTTCTGGGCGTACGGGCACGTCCCCGCGCGCTGGGACGGCGACCTCACCGACGCCGTCGAGCGTCAGCTGGAGCGCTTCGCACCCGGCTTCCGCGACCTGGTGCTGGCCCGCGCCACGGCCGGGCCGCCGCAGCTGGCCGCCAAGAACGCCAACTACGTCGGCGGGGACATCGCCTGCGGCGCCGCCTCCGGGCTCCAGCTCCTGCTGCGCCCGAAGCTGACCCTCTCCCCGTACACGACGGCGCACCCGGCCGTCTTCCTCTGCTCCTCGGCGACCCCGCCGGGCCCGGGCGTGCACGGCATGTCGGGCCACAACGCGGCCAAGGCGGTCTGGCGCCACCTGCGCCAGGGCTCCTGAGCCGCGGGGCCCGGGCACAGGGCCCGGGCACAGGGCCCGGGCACAGGGACCCGCGCCCCCGCCCGGCCGGCCGTCCGCGCGGCAGGCCGGCCGTCCGCCCGTCCGCCCGCGACACAGGGCCTCCCGGCGGTGCCTCGGATAGGGTGAATCCGAAGGAAATCAGGCCCCCCGGGGTGAGGTCGGTGCGTTGGACGCTTACCAGTCGACGAGCGAGGTGCCGGACCAGCCGGCGGCGGCTGTCGGGTACGCGGGTGTGCTCCGCGAGCTGCTCCCCCTCGCCCTGTGGCGGGAAGACGCCGACGGGCTGATCGTGGAGTGGTCCCTCGCCGCCCAGGACCTGCTCGGACACCGCCCCGCCGACATCCTCGGCCGCCCCGGCCGCTCCGTGCTCGTCCCCGAGGTCAACCGCGGGCTCGCCGACGACCTGACCCGCCGCGTCCAGGCCGGGGAGACCGTCGTCGGGACGCTGCCCGTGCGCCACCGTGACGGCCACCGCGTGACCATGGAGATGTGGATCGTCCCCGCCGCCGACCCCCAGGGGCGCACCGGGGCGATGCTGATCGCCGTGGAGACCTCAGAGGTCCTCCACATGCGGGACTCCCTCGCCGCCCTGCAGACCCTGTTCACCCAGTCGCCGATCGGCCTCGCCACCCTCGGCACCGACCTGCGGTTCCTGCGGGTCAACGACGCGCTGGCCCGGATGAACGGCGTCTCCGCCGCCGGGCACCTGGGCAAACGGCTCACCGAGGTGGTGCCCGGCGTCAACGCCATCGCGCTGGAGGCGACGATGCGGCAGGTCCTCGACCGCGGCACGGCCGTCGTCGACGTCCGCCGCACGGGACGGACCCCCGCCGACCCGGAGCACGACCGCACCTGGTCCTGCTCGTACGCCCCGCTGCTGGACGGCAACGGGCGGCCGCTCGGCGTGATCGCCTCCCTCATCGACATCACCGAGGGCCAGTGGGCCCAGGCCGAGGCGGGCCGGGCCCGGGGCCGGTTCGCCCTGCTCGCCGAGGCCGGCACCCGGATCGGTACCACCCTGGACCTGAAGCAGACCGCCCAGGAGATCGTCGAGGTCCTGGTGCCGCAGCTCGCCGACTCGGCCGACGTCCAGCTGCTGGAGGCCGTACTCGAACCGGACGACGCCGGGGCCTCCACGCGCGGCGTCCTGCGCCGGCTGGCCGCCCGGTTCCCCGACCCGACGGCCCCCACCGCGAAACTCGCCGCGGGCCAGACCTTCCAGATCCCCCGGGGCACCGTCTACGAGCGGGTCATCGAGGGCGGGCGGGCCATGAACCTCTACCTCTCCGACATCCCCGCGCTGATCACCGACCCGCGTGCCGAGGCCCTGCGCGCCTACCTCGCCACCCTCGGCTCCGCGCGCCTGATCCCCCTGGTCGCCCGGGGGACCGTGCTGGGCGCGGTCGCCGTCACCCGGGTCCGCGAGCGGGAGCCGTTCGACGAGGAGGACTGCGTGCTCGTCGACGAGCTGGTCGCCCGCGCGGCCCTCAACATCGACAACGCCCGGATGTACACCCGCCAGCGGCAGGCCGCCCTGACCCTCCAGCGCAGCCTCACCAACAGCGAGCTGCCCCGGGTCGCCGGCCTGGAGCTCACCGGGCGCTACCTGCCCGCCAGCGACCACGACGTGGGCGGGGACTGGTTCGACGTCATCCGGCTGTCCGGCGGGCGGACCGGGATGGTCATCGGCGACGTCATGGGCCACGGCATCCACGCGGCGGCCGTCATGGGGCAGCTGCGCACGGCCGTCCGGACCCTCGCGCGCCACGAGGTGCCCCCGGCGCAGCTGCTCCGCTCGCTGGACGCCGTGGTGGCCGACCTGGGGGAGGACGAGATGGCCACCTGCGTGTACGCCGTCCACGACCCGGTGACGGGGGTGTGCGAGATCGCCCGCGCCGGCCACCCGCCGCCGGCCGTGGTCACCGCCGACGGGACGATCTCGTTCCTCGACGGTTCGCCGGGGACCCCGCTGGGCACCGGGGGGCAGGACTTCCGCACCGAGGCGGTGCCGCTGCCCGCTGGGACGCTGCTCGCGCTGTACACCGACGGGCTCATCGAGGCCCGGGACCGCGACCTGGACCAGGGCATGGAGCAGCTGGCGCTGGCGCTGGGGGACGTACGGCAGCCCCTGGAGGAGCTGTGCGACGGGATCCTCGCGGGGCTGCTGCCGGGCGCCCCGCAGGACGACGTGGCGGTCCTGCTGGCCCGCACCCTGCCCGTGTGACCGGTGGCCCGTGACGGGCGGCCCGTACGGGCCGCCCGTCACGGGCCGGACCGGGAGGCGGACCCGGCGGCCCGGCCGGCACCGGCCGCGTCACCAGGCCAGGTCCTCCAGCGCTTCCAGGTCGAGCGGGGCCGCCGCGGGCGGTTCCGCGCCCCCGGTCAGCGGCAGCTCGGCCCAGATCACCTTGCCGCGCTCGGTGTACCGGGTGCCCCACCGCTCGGCGTACTGCGCCACGAGGAACAGCCCGCGCCCGCCCTCGTCGGTGGTGGCCGCGTACCGCAGGTGCGGGGAGGTGCTGCTGCCGTCGGAGACCTCGCAGATCAGGCTCCGGTCGCGCAGCAGGCGTACCCGTACGGGCGCGCTGCCGTACCGGATGGCGTTGGTGACCAGTTCGCTGAGGATCAGCTCGGCGGGGAAGGCGATCTCCTCCAGGCCCCAGGCGGTGAGCTGCGCCGAGCCCGCGTTGCGCACCCGCGACACGGCCGACGGCTCCCCGGGCACCTCCCACTCGGCGATCCGGTCGGGTTCCAGGCGCCGGGTGTCGGCGATCAGCAGGGCGATGTCGTCGCTCGGCGTCGGGAACAGCAGGGCGGCGAGCACGTCCGCGCAGGCCTGGTCGGGGCTCCGGCCCGGCCGGGCCAGGGTCTCGGCGAGCAGGATCAGCCCGGTGTCGAAGTCCCGGTCGCGGTCCTCGACCAGGCCGTCGGTGAACAGCACGAGCCGGCTCCCCTCGGGCAGCCGCAGCTCGGTGGCCTCGAAGGGCATGCCGCCGACGCCGAGGGGGAGGCCGGCCGGCAGCTCGGGGTACTCCACGCGCCCGTCGGAGTGGACCAGGGCGGGCCCCGGATGCCCGGCGCTCGCCATCAGGCACCGACCGGAGACGGGGTCGTAGACGGCGTACAGGCAGGTGGCGCCGGTGACGGCGGCGGGCTCGTCGAGGAGCTCCGGACCACCGGGGCCGGAGGCGTCGGCGGGCCCGCCGGAGCCGTCGGCGCCGGAGCCGTCGTCGGCCGGGCCGGGCCCGGACTCGTTCTGGTCGATCCGGTGGATCAGCTCGTCCAGGTGCCCGAGCAGCTCGTCGGGCGGCAGGTCCAGGGTGGAGAAGTTGTGCACGGCGGTCCGCAGCCGGCCCATCGTGGCCGCCGCGTGCACCCCGTGCCCGACGACGTCCCCGACGACCAGTGCCACCCGGGCCCCGGGCAGCGGGATCACGTCGAACCAGTCGCCGCCCACCCCCGCCTTCGCCGGGAGGTACCGGAACGCGACGTCCACGGCCGTCTGGTCGGGCAGCACCCGGGGCAGCAGGCTCCGCTGGAGCGCCACGGCCGTCGCGTGCTCCCGCGTGTAGCGGCGGGCGTTGTCGATGGAGACGGCCGCGCGCGCCCCGAGCTCCTCGGCGAAGGACAGGTCCTCCTCGTCGAACGCCTCCGGGGTGTCGGCGGCCCGCCAGAAGTTGGCCATGCCCAGGACCACCCCGCGCGCCTGGAGCGGTACGGAGATCAGCGAGTGCAGCCCGTAGTCGAGGGCCAGCCGGGTCCCGGCCGCGTCCTGGGCCCGCCACCCCATGGCGGAGTTCAGATCGGCCGCGAGCACCGCGTGCCCGGCGTTCAGCGCCGCCGACATCGGGGCCGTCGACACGACGAAGCGGATGAGGTCGCCGACGGGCTGGAGCGGCTGGTCGGTGCGGACGCCGGACATCGCCGCCCGGCGCATCTCGGTGTACACGCCGCCGGCCCGGACGGGCTCGTCCCCGCGCAGCACCGGCTCCAGCAGTTCCACGGTGACGAAGTCCGCGAAGCGCGGCACGGCCACCTCGGACAGCTCCTCGGCGGTCCGCACCACGTCCAGGGTCGTGCCGATCCGCACCCCGGCGTCGTACAGCAGCTGGAGCCGCCCCCGGGCCACCTCGGCCCGGCCGGAGAGCGAGGCGAGCTCGGTGGTGTCGCGCAGGGTCATGACGCTGCCGGTGGGCCGGCCCGCGTACGGCTCGGTGGGCCGTACGTTGACGGCCAGCAGCCGGTCGCCCGCCAGGTGGACCTCGTCCGTGGCGACCCGGCCGGAGACGAGCAGCTCGGTGGTGCGCGGGTCGAGGCCGAGTTCGGCGACGTGACGGCGCTCGGCGTCGGCGGGCAGGCCCAGGAGGCGGCGGGCCTCGTCGTTGGCCAGGACCAGCCGGCCGTCGGCGCCGATGATGAGCACGCCCTCGCGCACGGCGTGCAGGACCGCCTCGTGGTGCTCGCTCATCCGGGACATCTCGGCGGCGCCCAGGCCGTGCGTCTGGCGCCGCAGCCGGCGGCTGACGAGCGCGGCGCTGCCGGTGCCGAGCAGCAGGGCGCAGACGGCGGCCCCGAGCAGCAGCGGGAGCTGGTCCTCGACCACGTCGGAGACGTTCTCGACCTCGATGCCGGTGCTGACCAGGCCGACGACGGCGCCGCGCGCGTCCCGTACGGGCACCACGGCCCGGACCGCGTCGCTCGGCGCGCCCTCGAAGGACTCGGTGAACGACTGCCCGGCGGCGGCGCGGGCGAGGTCGCCGGTGGCGCGCCGGCCGATGAGCTCGGGCCGCGAGTCGGTGTAGCGGATCCCGGAAGGGTCCATGACGGCGAGGAAGTCGATCCCCGACGCCCGGCGGGCTGCCTCGGCCAGCGGCTGGAGCTCGACGGTCGGGTTCGGCGCCCGCAGGGCCTCGGGGAGGCCGGGGGCGTGCGCGAAGGCCTCGGCGGCCGCGAGGGAGCGGTGGCGGGCGTCGCGCTGGCTGTCGAACCGGGCCTGGACCACCAGGGCCACCGAGGCGGCGGTGATCAGCAGCAGCACGATGGCCGCCTGGAGGGCGAAGACCTGACCGGCGACACTGCGCACCCCCAGGGACAGGCGCGCGAGCAGCCGCGCACCCCACCCGGTCGGCTGGCGACCCTTACGTCCGGTCATGAGCCATTTCTAACACTGTCGCGGTGGTTTGGCGGCGGCTCCGCGGGCGTCGGCGGCCGCCCGGTGCCGCCGGGACCGCGCCCGGGTCCCGGGGCGGTGCCGGAGCCGCCGCCGTACGGGCCCGCGCACCCCGGCCCGGGAACGGCCGGGACCCGGACCCCCGAAGGGGCCCGGGCCCCGGCCACCGCGACCGGGACCGGGATGCCGGTCCTCGGAAACCGGGTCCGGTCAGAGGATGTCGGCGGCGATGCCGGCCGCGACCCGCTCCAGCAGGGGGCCCGCGTTCGGGATGGACTTGGCCGGGTCGGGCTCCAGGTCCGTCAGCGGGTACGCCCGGCGGATCCCGGCAGCCTCCAGGGCCTCCTGGCTCAGCAGCAGCCGGCCGCAGACCGCCACCACGGGCTTGCCCGCCGCGCGCGCGGCGGCCGCCACGCCCGCCGGGGCCTTGCCGTGCAGGGTCTGCTCGTCCAGCGAACCCTCGCCGGTGATGACCACCGTGGCGCGCTCCAGCGCCGGCGCGAAGCCCAGTACCTCCAGCATCAGCTCGATGCCGGGGCGGAACGTCGCGCCGAGCAGCAGCGCCCCGTATCCGATGCCGCCGGCGCCGCCCGCGCCCGGGAGCACCGCGCACTCGGCGGCCTTCGCCCCGATCGACTTCTCCAGCACCACCGCGAAGTGGGCCAGCGCCGCGTCGAGGGTCGCCACGTCCTGCGGCGAGGCGCCCTTCTGCGGGCCGTAGACCGCGGGCGCGCCCTTGGGGCCCGTCAGGGGGTTGTCCACGTCGCTGGCGAGGACGAAGTCCACGTCGGCGAAGCGCGGGTCGATCCCGGACAGGTCCGCGGAGGCCAGCGAGGCCAGTGCGCCGCCGCCCGGTCCGACCGGTTCGCCGTTCGCATCCAGGAACACCGCGCCCAGTGCGGCCAGCATGCCGGCGCCGCCGTCGGTGGTGGCGCTGCCGCCCACGCCGAAGACGATCGAGCGGGCGCCCGCGTCCAGGGCGGCCTTCAGCAGCTCGCCCGAGCCGTACGTGGTCGCGGTCAGCGCCGCGAAGGTGCCCGCCGGCAGCAGCTGCAGCCCGGAGGCCTCCGCCATCTCGACCACCGCGGTGCCGTCGCGCAGCGCGAAAGCGGCCGTGACCTGGTCACCGAGGGGCCCGGTGACCCGTACCTCCCGGCGTTCGAAACCGGCCGCCACAGCGGCCGCGACCGTTCCGTCGCCGCCGTCCGCGACGGGGAGGGTCTCGATCTCCACGCCCGGTACGGCCGAGCGAAGACCGGCCGTCACCCGCTCCGCGACCTGCACGGCCGTGAGCGAGCCCTTGAATTTGTCCGCGGCGATGAGCACGCGCGCGGTCTCAGTTACTGCTCCGTCCGTCACTTGCCATTCCCTTGCTGTCGAACAGTGCAGTCGCGCCGCCATGAGCCTAACCGGAGGATCCTCCTATGCCCATGGGTGTCCTGGGCCACACCCGGCGCCCCATCGCCCCAAAGGGGTATGTACCACCTCATAGTGGGGCCGCATGAGTGCGGAATCGCCGGAACAGTCCCGTCCGGACGGCCCGGGCAGGGAACTCCGCGCCGGACCCCGGCGCGGGACCGGCCCGACACCGCGCCCCGCACGGGCGCGGGGCGCGGAGTCCAGGGGCCGCGACCGCGAGGACGGCGGGGGCGCCGGGTCCCCGGCCGCGTGAACGTGCGGGAGTACGGACGTGCCCGACCAGCGGGCCGGCCCGCTGGTCGGGCTGTCGGCGCGGTGCCGCCCCGCCTCCGGACGGCGACCGATTGATCCGCAATGGCGGCCTTCGGGAGGGGGCCTCCGCCCGCCCGGGGTGCCTGGGTAGGGTGGCGTCGTGACCACCACGGATGACTACGCCACCTACATCGCGAGCCTGCCCCGGGTGCTGGCCGCAGCCGCCGCCCTCTACCGCGACGCGGAGGGCCGGGTGCTGCTCGTCGAGCCCAACTACCGCGCGGGCTGGGCCCTTCCGGGTGGCACCATCGAGTCCGACCTGGGCGAGTCGCCGCGGACGGCCGCCCGCCGCGAGAGCGCCGAGGAGATCGGCATCGACGTGCCGCTGGGCCGGCTGCTCGCGGTGGACTGGACCCTCGGCGCGGCCCGCCCGCCGATCGTCGCGTACCTCTACGACGGCGGGGTGCTGGACGCGCAGCAGCTCGCCTCCGTCACGCTCCAGGAGGAGGAACTGCTCTCCTGGCGGCTCGTCGAGCCCGCCGAACTGACCGCGTACCTGCCCGGATCGCTCGGCCTGCGCACCGTGGAGGCCTACCGGGTCCTGCAGTGCGGCGAGGGCGCCGCGGAACTGGAGAACGGCCGCCCGCCGGCCGCCGGCTAGGACGCCCGCGCCACCCCGGAGCCCGCCACCCCGGGGCCCCGCCGCCCGGAGCCCGCCACCCCGGAGCCCGTCAGCCGTCATCGTCATCCGTCATCGTCATCCGGAGCCCGCCCGGTGACACCGCGCCCCCTTCGACCAGGACACGATTCAGCACATGATCACGATGTACGCCTGGCCCAGCACCGCCGACGGCCCGGGCGCCCTCCCCATGGTCCACTTCACGACCGACGAGCAGGCCGGCGGCGAGGTCACGCCCGAGGGGACACCCGTCTGGCTGTTCGACTCCGCGATACGCGACGGCGGCTGGGCCCAGTTCACCGACTTCGAGGGCTGGTCCGTCCCCGCCGCCGGCTGGCAGGCCTTCTACCGCCGCGAGGACGACTTCCTCGCCGTCACCGGACCGGGCTCCTGCGAGGGCTGGTACGAGGGCGGACTCGGCGCCGAGCCCGACTGGGTCGAGGCGGCCGCCGCCCAGCAGAGCGTGGTCCTGCTCGCCGCCCCCGTCCAGCACCCCTCGCTCTACGCGTACGCCGTCGAGGCGGGCGCCGCCTTCGCCCTGCTGGTCCCGCTCGCCGTCGTCTGAGCGGCGCCGGCCGGCCCCTGCCGCAGAGCCGGCCCCTCCGTAGACTGACGGGCATGGCATGCCGCATCAGTGAGCTGGTCCTCGACGCCGCCGACCCCGAGCGGCTCGCCACGTTCTGGAGCGAAGTCCTCGGCTACGTGGAACTCGGCCGCGAGGACGACGGGAGCATCGAGATCGGCCCGCCCGGCGGCGGCCCGCAGCCCACCCTCGTCCTCAGCCCCAGCAGCGCCCCCCGGACCGGGAAGCTCCCGCTGCACATCGACGTCAGCGCCACCGACCGCGACCAGGACGCCGAGCTGGAACGGCTGCTCGCCCTCGGCGCCCGGCCCGCCGACGTCGGCCAGAGCGGCGCCGAGAGCTGGCACGTCCTGGCCGACCCGGAGGGCAACGCGTTCTGCCTCCTGCGCACCCGGATCCGACCCGCCTGACGCGTCCCCGGGAGGCCCGCCTAGACCAGCCGGCCCGCCCCCGACTCGAAGTCCAGCAGCCGGACCTTGCGCTCCAGCCCGCCGCCGTACCCCGTCATGCCGCCCGAGGCCCCGATCACCCGGTGGCACGGGACGATGATCCCGATCGGGTTCTTGCCGTTGGCCAGCCCGACCGCGCGGGAGGCGTTCGGCTTGCCGAGCTCGTCCGCCAGCCGCCCGTACGACCAGGTCTCGCCGTACGGGATGCGGACGAGCTGGTCCCACACGCTGCGCTGGAAGTCGGTGCCCTCCAGCCGGAGCGGCAGGTCGAACGCGGTGCGCTCGCCGGCGAAGTACGCGGCCAACTGCCGCACCACCTCGGGGAAGGGCTCCTCGGTGGCGGCGACCCGCTCGCCGAAGGACTCCTCCGCCGGCCGGTGCCGCTGCCCGGTCATGTACAGGCCGCTGAGGACCCCGTCCGTCGCGACCAGGGTGAGCGGTCCGTACGGGCTCTCGACGACGCTGTGCTGCTTGCTGCTGGGGTTCATGTCGTACGTGCCTTTCAGGCGGGGAGGTGGTTGACGGGGTGGTCGCCGGTGGCCCACAGGTACTGCACGGCGTACGCGCGCCAGGGCCGCCAGCCCGCCGCCCGGGCGGTCAGCGCCGCCGGGGTGGACGGCAGCCCGAGGTCCTGCGCGGCCCGCCGGACGCCGAGGTCGGACGGAAGGAACGCGTCCGGGTCGCCGAGCGCCCGCATCGCGATCACCTCGGTGGTCCACGGCCCGAAGCCCGGCAGCGCCGAGAGCCGGGCGCGGGCCGCGTCCCAGTCGCTGTCGATGCCGAGCGGCAGCGAGCCGTCGGCCAGCGCCGAGACCAGGGTGGTGAGCGTGGCGCGCCGGCTGCGCGGCAGGGCCAGCGCCTCCGGGTCCAGTCCGGCCAGCGCCTCCGGGGACGGGAAGAGCCGGGTCAGCCCGCCGTGCGGGTCCTCGACGCGCTCGCCGTGCGCGGTGACGAGCCGGGCCGCGTGCGTGCGGGCCGCCGCCGTGGACACCTGTTGCCCCAGCACGGCCCGTACGGCGAACTCCGCCGCGTCGACCGTACGGGGCACCCGGCGCCCGGGCGCCTTGTCCACCAGCGGGGCCAGCAGCGGATCGGACCGCAACTGCTCGTCCACCGCCTCCGGGTCGGCGTCCAGGTCGAGCATCCAGCGGCAGCGGCTGATCGCGATGGTGAGGTCGCGCAGGTCGGTCAGGGCCAGCCGGCAGGCGATGTGGTCGGGCCGCGGGGACAAGGCCACCACGCCGGTGCCGTACGGCAGGCGCAGCGTGCGCCGGTACGCCCCGTCGCGCCACTCCTCGACCCCGGGGACGGCGGTCGCGGCGAGGTGCCCGAACAGGTTGCCGGGGTTCAGCGGCGCCCGGAACGGCAGCCGCAGGCTGATCGTCCCGGGGACGCGGGGCTGCGTGTCGGGCCGGCGGCTCGCCTTCGCCGCACGGTCCCGCAGGTCGCTGGGGGAGAGGGCGAAGACCTCGCGCACGGTGTCGTTGAAGGTGCGGATCGAGGAGAACCCGGAGGCGAAGGCCACGTCGGCCATGGGGAGTTCGGAGGTCTCGATGAGCAGGCGGGCGGTCTGCGCGCGCTGTGCCCGGGCCAGGGCCAGCGGGCCCGCGCCGAGCTCGGCGTTCAGCTGCCGCTCCACCTGGCGGGTCGAGTAGCCGAGGCGGGTGGCGAGACCGGGCACGCCCTCGCGGTCGACGACCCCGTCCTGGATCAGCCGCATCGCCCGGGCCACGGCGTCGGCGCGGGCGTTCCACTCGGGCGAGCCGGGGCTGGAGTCGGGGCGGCAGCGCTTGCAGGCCCGGAACCCGGCCTGCTGGCAGGCGGCGGCGCTGGGCAGGAAGGTCATGTTCCCGACCTTGGGCGGCACGGCCGGGCAGCTCGGACGGCAGTAGATCCGGGTGGTCAGGACGGCGGTGAAGAACCAGCCGTCGAAGCGGGCGTCCTTCGACTGCACGGCTCTGACGCAGCGCTCGATGTCGGTGTGCATGGGTCCAGGATCCCCGCGCGGGGAGAGGTCGGCTGGCGGTTTTCCGACATCAAGACTACGCCGCCCGGAGCGGCGCCGAGCCCGTCCGTGAACCGTCCGGAGCCGGCCCCGGCCGACCAAGACCCGCTCCGGCCGACCAAGACCCGGCCCCGGCCGGCCCGCATCCTCCGACGCCGACCAGGCCCCCCGGCCGACCCGGGGCCCGTCCGGGGCCGGTCAGCCGCCCGCCGGGGCCGGGGCCGGGGCCGCCGCCAGGCGGTGGGCGTCCCGGGCCAGCGTCAGGGCGATCAGGTCGTGCGGCCGCGACAGGGAGCGGGAGGTGAGGTGCTCCAGCCGGCGCAGCCGGTTGAAGACCGTGTTGCGGTGGCAGTACAGCCGGGTCGCCGCCCGCCCCGCCGAGCCCTCGGCCGCGAGCCAGGCGTCCAGCGTCTCCAGCAGCACCGCCCGGTCCGCCGGGTCCAGCTCCAGGAGCGGGCCCAGCACCGCCCGGACCAGTTCCCCCGCGAGCTCGGGCTGGCGCACCACCAGGGCGGCCGGCAGCCGGTCCGCGAGGCACACCAGCGTCCGGTCGTCCGGCGCGCACGTGCCCAGCGCCGTCTCCGCCAGCCGCCGCGCCCGGCCCAGTTCGGCCAGGCCGTCCACCACCGGGCTGATCCCGCCCGGGCCCGGACACCGGCCGGCGAGCTCGTCGGCCAGCTCGTCGAGCGAGGAGTCCCCCAGGGACACCACCGCCAGCTCCTGCTCCGCCCGCATCCGCCAGAACATCCGCATCCCGCCCGCCGACACCACCCGGTGCACCGAGTCCCGCCGGTCCACCGGGAGCACGACGACCGCGTACCGCCCCTGCTCGGGGAGGTCCAGGCCCGCCGCCGCCCGCGCCGCGAGACCCGGCGCCGCGTTCCCCTCCAGCAGTGCGTCCAGCAGCGCCTGCACCCGCTCGTCGCAGCGCCGCCGCAGCTCCAGCTCGCCCGCCCGGTAGGCCTCCGCCGTGGCCGCGGCCTGCTGCTCGATCCCGGCCCACATCGCGCCCGCCGTCCGCGCCAGCACCGGCAGGGCGTCGGGCTCGTCCTCCGTGACGATGTCCAGCAGGGCCTCCCAGGTCAGGCGGCCCGCCCGCCGGTACGCGTACAGCAACAGGTCGAGCGGCAGGCCCTGTTCTGCGCGCCTGCGCCCCAGCTCCTGCGCGTACGCCAGGTCCTTGCGCGCGTCGCAGCGGCGCGCGGCGAACGCCTCGATGCCGTACCGCATCGCGTCGGACACCTGCTGCCAGTGCTCGTCCCGCGGCACCACCAGGTCGAACAGCGGCGAGTGCTTCGCCAGATCGCCGATCAGCCGCTCCGTCAGCGCGGGAACGCGCTCCAGCAGCACCTCGGCCGCCGTCAGCAGCACTGACCATTCCGCTTCCGTGCGCGCCCTGCGTCCGCCCATGGCCGCCGAGGATGCCACCCTCCGACCGCCGCCGTAAGGGGCCGCGTCGGCAGGTCTGTGCCACTGCACAACGGCACCCCGCCCCCGGCTGGTCATCCGCAGCGATTGCGCTTCCGGCCGTGGACGCCCGCCCCGCCCGGTGCTGGTCTGTGCGCCAGCACAACGTCAAAGAAACGGAGGGCATGTGGCTTCGCTCCAGGTGCGCGCACTGTCCGTCGGCTACGGGCCGGTACGGGCGCTGCGCGACGTGTCGCTCGACGTACCCGAGGGCGCCGTGGTCGTCGTACTCGGCGGGAACGGCGCGGGAAAGACGACCCTGCTCCGGGCGGTGTCCCGGACGCTCGCCTTCCACCGGGGCGCCGCGACCGGCGGGAGCATCAGCTTCGACGGCAGGCCGCTGGACGGGATCTCCCCGGCCCGCGCGGTGGCCGCCGGGGTGGTGCAGGTCCCCGAGGGGCGGCAGGTGTTCGCCCGGATGACCGTCGCGGACAACCTCCGGGCCGGAGCCCTCGGCTCCCGGGCCGGCTCCCGCGCCGACACCGCCCGCTCGCTGGCCCGCGTCCACGAGCTGTTCCCGGTCCTCGCCGGCCGGTCCCGGCAGCGCGCCGGTCTGCTCTCCGGCGGCGAGCAGCAGATGCTCGCGCTGGGCCGGGCGCTGATGGCCCGGCCCCGGCTGCTGCTCCTCGACGAGCCCTCGCTGGGGCTCGCGCCGAAGATGGCGGCCACCATCGCCGAGACGATCACCGAGATCAACGCCTCGGGCACCTCGGTGCTCCTGGTGGAGCAGAACGCGGCCCTCGCGCTGCGGCTCGCCTCCCACGCGTACGTCCTGGAGGTCGGCGAGGTCACCCTGTCCGGCCCGGCGGCCGAACTCGCCGCCTCCGACGAGGTCCGCCGCCGCTACCTCGGCATCACGGACGAGGCCGCCCCGCCGCCGCGGGCGACCCGCCCGCTGGCGAGGTGGTCCGCGTGAACGCGTCCGCGGCGCCGCACGCGGCCGGGCCCCCGCCGCTCACCGTCAGCGACGTCACCGTCCGCTTCGCCGGCCTGACCGCCCTCGACGCGGTCTCGTTCACCGTCCAGCCGGGCAGCGTCCACGCCGTCATCGGCCCCAACGGCGCCGGCAAGTCCACCTGCTTCAACGTGCTCTCCGGGGTCTACCGGGCCGCCTCCGGCAGCGTCCGCTTCGGGGACGCCGAACTCACCGGCCTCGCCCCGCACGCGGTCGCCGCCCTCGGCGTCGCCCGCACCTTCCAGAACCTGGCCCTGCCCCCGCACACCACGGTCGCCGACAGCCTGCTCCTCGGCCGCCACCGGCTGATGCGGTCCGGCTTCCTCGCCGCCGGCCTGCGGCTGCCGTCCGCTGTCCGCGAGGACCGGCGCCACCGCGAACGGGTCCGCGAGATCGCCGCCTTCGTCGGCCTGGAAGCCGACCTGGCCGCCCCCGCGGGCTCCCTCCCGTACGGCAAACAGAAACTCGTGGAGCTGGCCCGGGCCCTGTGCATGGAGCCCCGGCTGCTGCTCCTGGACGAACCGGTCGCCGGGATGACCGCCGACGAGCGGCAGCGCACCGCCGCCGTCGTCGCGGGCGTCCGGGACGGCCTCGGCATATCGATCGTGCTGGTCGAACACGACATGGGGGTGGTGATGCGGCTCGCGGACGCGGTGACCGTACTCGACTTCGGAAAACGGATCGGCGGCGGGACCCCCGCCCAGGTGCAGAGCGACCCCGCGGTCGTGCGCGCCTACCTGGGCGAGGAGGAACCGGCCGCGTGACCACCTTCCTGGAACTGCTGCTCGGCGGCCTGTCCATGGGCTCCGTGTACGCACTGATCGCCCTCGGCTTCGTCGTCATCTTCAAGGCCACCGAGGTCGTTAACTTCGCCCACGCCTCCCTCCTCCTCGCCGGCGGGTACGTGACCGCCGTCCTCCACGACGACATCGGCTTCTGGCCCGCCCTCGCCGTCGGCATCGCCTCGGCCGCCGCGGTCGGCGCCGCGGTGGAGTTCCTCGTGATGCGCCGCTACCGGGGTCAGGACCAGAGCGTCCTCGCCATCGTCACCATCGGCGTGGACATCCTGATCACCACCGACCTGACCCGCCGCATCGGTACGGACGTCCTCGCGCTCGGCGACCCGTGGGGCGACGCCGTCGTCCACCTCGGCCCGGTCACCCTCCCGCAGACCCGGATCGCCGCCTTCGTCTCCGCCACCCTGCTGATCGGCGCGTTCCTGCTGGTCTTCCGGTACACCGCCTGGGGAGTCGCCATGCGGGCCGCCGCCGAGAAGCCGGAGACCGCCGCCCTCATGGGCGTGCGGCTGGGCCGGGTCTCGCTGGCCGCGTGGGCGGTCGCCGGGTCCCTGGCCGCAGTCGCCGCGCTCTTCCTCACCGTCTTCCCCACCCCCGGCCTGGAACGGGCCACCTCGCTGGCCGCCCTCAAGGCCTTCCCCGCCGCCATCCTCGGCGGCCTGGACTCCACCACCGGGGCCCTCGCGGGAGGCCTGATCGTCGGCGTCACCGAGGCCATGGCGACCGGCTACCAGAGCGAGCTCGCCTTCCTCGGCCGCGGGATCGGGGACCTCGCCCCGTACCTGGTCATGGTCGCGGTCCTGCTCCTGCGCCCGGCGGGCCTCTTCGGAACGAAGGAGCCCGCCCGTGTCTGAGCACGAGACCGCGGTACCCGGCCCGCAGGACGCCCCCACCGGCCCGGCCGGCCCCACGGCCCCCACGACGCCCGCCACCGCGCCGGGCCCCGGGGCGCCCGCCGGGCACACCACAACCTCCGGCCGGGTCCCCGCGCAGCCCGACGGCGGGGGGAGCCGCACGGCCGTCCGCGGGCTCCGGCCCCCGGCAGCGCGGTACCGCCTCCGGTACGCCCTGTGGGCCGCGGGGGGAGCCGTGCTGCTGGCCCTGCCGTTCTACCTGGACCGCTTCTGGCTCCAGGCCGGCCTGTTCGCCATCGCCGCCGGCATCGGCGCCATCGGCCTCAACCTGCTCACCGGATCCACCGGGCAGCTGTCGATGGGCCACGCCTTCTTCCTGGCCGTCGGCGCGTACGGCTACTGCGTCCTGGCCGGGGAGGGCGGCCGCTCCGGCGGCCACCAGCTGGTCGGGCTGGGCCTGCCGAGCTGGCTCGCCGCCGTCCTCGCCGTCGCCCTCGCGGGCGCCGCCGGGGGCCTCTTCAGCCCCATCGCCGGCCGCCTGCGCGGCGCCTACCTCGGCATCGCCACCCTCGCGCTGATCTTCATCGGCCAGCACGTGCTGTTCAACGCCACCGCCCTCACCGGCGGCTTCAACGGCCGCCCCGTCGAGCCCCTGTCCCTCCTCGGGATCACCTTCGACGACACCGAGACCGTGATCGCGGCCGTCCCGTTCCAGTCCGCCGAGAAACTCTGGTACGTGGCCCTGGCCGCCCTCCTCGCCTGCGCCCTGTTCGCCCGCGGCGTCCTGCGCGGGCGCCCCGGGCGGGCCCTGAACGCCATCCGCGACCACAACATCGCCGCCGGGGTGATGGGCGTGCCCGTGGCCCGCTACCGCGCCGCCGTGTTCGTCCTGTCCTCCATGTACGCCGGCCTCGCCGGGGTCCTGCTCGCCCTCGTCTTCCAGCGGACGGTGCCCGACTACTTCGGCATGGTCCTGTCCCTCGAATACCTCGCCATGATCGTGATCGGCGGGCTCGGCACGGTCGCCGGCGCCGTCGTCGGCGCGGTCTTCGTCTCCCTGCTGCCCCAGCTGCTCACCCGGTACAGCGACGCCCTCCCCCTGGTCTCCGCCCCCGGCAGCGGCGGCGTCTCCCCGGGCGAGGCGTCCCGCTACCTGTACGGCGCGGCCGTCGTCGCGGTGGTCCTGTTCCTCCCCGGCGGCCTGGCCCGCATCCGTCCCTCCCAGCCCGCACGCCCCCCGAAGGAGCCAGCGTGAACAGAGTCCGTACGGTCCGTCCCCGCCAGCGCGCGCGACTCGGTACGGCGGCCCTCGCGGCCGCCCTCGTCCTCACCGGCGCCGCCGGATGCAGCGGAAAGGCGGGCGGCGGCGCCGGCGACAAGCAGGGAGAGGACGGCCTGAAGACCGGCAAGGGCGTCTCCGCGACCGCGATCCGGCTCGGCGCCCTCACCGACATGACCGGCGTCTACGCCTCCCTCGGCAAGAGCGTCACCCAGGCCCAGCAACTGTGGATCAAGCAGGCCAACGCCTCCGGCGGCATCTGCGGCCGGCAGCTGGAGCTGACGGTCCGCGACCACGGCTACGACCCGCAGAAGGCCCTCGCCGGCTACACGGAGCTGGAGCCCGAGGTGCTCGGCTTCGCCCAGTTCATCGGGTCCCCGTTCGTCGCCGCCGTCGAGGACCGCGTGGACGGCCAGGACAAGGGCCTGGTCATCCCCCAGGCCTGGTCCGCGTCGCTGCTGGGCAGCCCGTACGTCCGCACGGTCGGCGCCACGTACGACATCGAGACGGTCAACCTCGTCGGCTACCTCCTCGAACAGAAGCGGATCGCCTCCGGCGACAAGATCGGGCAGGTCTACTTCGAGGGGGACTACGGCGAGAACGCCCTGGCGGGGGCCAAGCACGCGGCCGCGGAGGCCGGGCTGACCGTCGTGGAGCAGAAGATCAAGCCCACCGACAACGACATGTCCGCCCAGGTCGCGGCCCTCAAGCAGGCCGGGGTCAAGGCCGTCGTGGTCAGCGCGGGGCCCCGGCAGGCGGCCTCGCTCGTCGGGGTCGCCGCGGCCGGCGGCTGGAACGTCCCGGTGGTCGGCAACAACTCCGCGTTCTCGCCCCAGCTGCTCGCCACCCCGGCGGGCGCCGCCCTGCAGAAGGACTACTACGTCGCCGCCTCCACGCTCCCGATCGGCTCCACCGAGCCGGGCCCGGCGGCCCTCGCCGCGGCCTACACGGCGGAGTACCCGGGTGCGGCCCTGGACAACGGCGTGGTGGCGGGGTATTCGGCGGCCGGGGTCTACGGGGAGGCGCTGAAGAAGGCCTGTGCCGACAAGGACCTCACCCGCGAAGGGGTCGGCAAGGCGCTGCTGACCCTGAAGTCCTACGACGGCGGCTTCGGGATCACGCACGACTTCTCCGACCCGAAGGCCGCCTCGACCCGGCAGAGCGTGATCATGAAGCCGGACGCGAAGACGCCGGGCGGCCTGAAGGTGGTCAAGCCCGCCGGGGTCGCCCCCGCGGCGGAGAAGTTCACCCCGGCGGGCTGACCCCCGTACCCCGTACCCCGCTCGCGGCAGGCACCCCCCAAGGGCAGCCTGCCGCGAGCGCGCGGCGTCCCCGGCCGTCCGAAGCCGCGGCCGCGGACCCCGTCAGGCCCCTTCCCGGCCTCCGGCGGCCCCCTGCGCGCCCTCCCCGGCCCGCCGTGGCCCTTCGGGCACCGGGAGGGGGCCGGGGCGCCTGCGGGCGGCCTCCGGCCCCGGGCCCCGCACGCGGGCCGGGGTGCCCACGCCGCGTACGCCGCGTGGGCACCCCGTACGACGAGAGGGCCCCGGATGCCGTACGGCATCCGGGGCCCTCTCCTACGTCAAGCCGGGCGCGGCGTCACGGCTGGGTGGCCCGCGCCTCGCGCCGGTTGTGCCGGAAGGTGTTGGCCCTCCGGGTCGTCGCGAACAGCGGGATGGTCGCCGCCAGCGCGATCTGCAGGGCGCAGCCCGTCTGCAGCAGCAGCTGGCCGCCCGGCGCGTCGAACGCCCAGGCCGCCAGCAGGCCCATCGCCCCGACGATCCAGCTCAGCATCGCCACCGCGAGGACGCCCCGCGGCTTGGGGTACTCGACCCGGCTCACCATCAGCCAGGCCACCCCGATGATCGCCAGCAGGGTCGGGACGAACGGCAGCTCCAGCAGCACGATCGAGACGACCGTGAGCGCGCCGAAGGGGCTCGGCATGCCCTGGAACATGCCGTCCTTCAGCGTCACGCAGCTGAATCTCGCGAGCCTGAGCACCACGGCCAGCAGCACCACGATCGCGGCCAGCGCCGACATCTTCTGGTGCGCGTCGTCGGCGACCATGCCGTAGACGAGCACGAAGTACGCGGGGGCCAGGCCGAAGCTGATCAGGTCGGACAGGTTGTCCAGCTCGGCGCCCATCGGCGAGCTGCGCAGCTTGCGGGCCACGATGCCGTCGAAGAGGTCGAAGACCGCGGCGAGCAGCATCAGTATCACTGCCGTCGCGGCGCTGTGACGGGCCATGCCCGACTCGTTGCTGCCGGTCAGGTGCGGGATGAGGATTCCGGTGGTGGTGAAGTACACCGCCATGAATCCGCACGTCGCGTTGCCGAGGGTGAGGGTGTCCGCTATCGACAACCGCAGCGAGAGCGGCATGTCGACTTCGGCGGACTCCTCCTCGGCGGACTCCGGCACCCAGCCGGCGGAGGGAGTCTCCGGGTCAGTCACGGTCAATTCGGGTCACCCCCGCGGTGGTGGCCTGACCGACCTCGACCGCGACCTCGACGCCCTCGGGGAGGTAGATGTCGACTCGGGACCCGAAGCGGATCAGACCGATGCGTTCGCCCTGCTCCACCTTGGTACCGGCCGGGAGGTAGGGCACGATGCGACGGGCGACGGCGCCGGCGATCTGCACCATCTCGATGTCGCCGAGCTCGGTGTCGAAGTGCCAGACGACCCGCTCGTTGTTCTCGCTCTCCTTGTTGAACGCCGGAACGAATCCGCCGGGGACGTGCTCCACGGACGTCACCGTGCCCGAGAGGGGCGCCCGGTTGACGTGGACGTTCAGCGGGCTCATGAAGATCGCGACGCGGGTGCGCCCGTCCTTCCACGGCATGATGCTCTGCACCACACCGTCGGCGGGCGAGATGACGCGGCCCTGGGCGATCTCACGCTCGGGGTCGCGGAAGAACCACAGCATGCCCGCCGCGAGCGCGGTGGCGGGCACGGCCGCCGCGGCCCAGCGCCCGGACTTGCGAGCCCGGGTGAGGCTGAGCGCCGCGGTGGCGACGGTCGGCAGAAGCCACGGCGATGCTCCGCGCGCGAGGCGTACGCCAAGGAGGCTGTCGCGAGGTGCAGAGGTTTGGCTGTGGGGCATGGATGACCTTCGTAGCGGGTGATTGCCGCGCCGCAAACAGGGGGACGGGACGGCGGCTTTACTGGAATGCTATCGGTTGCACGCAACAACTGGGCAAGCCAGAAGCCGAGTCGATGGCCGTCGGCCAGTGACTGGCAGTGACTCCTTCGCGTCGAACCTGTGGACGATTCGCCGCAAAAGGTGACTTTCAGCCCTGGAGTCGGTACTCCTCAAGCAGGCGTCGCCCGATGATCATTTTCTGGATCTCGGCGGTACCTTCACCGATCAGCAGCATCGGAGCCTCCCGGTAGAGGCGCTCGATCTCGTACTCCTTCGAGAAGCCGTAGCCACCGTGGATACGGAAGGCGTCCTCCACCACCTCCTTGCAGTACTCGGAGGCGAGGTACTTCGCCATCCCTGCTTCGAGGTCGTTTCGTTCCCCGGAGTCCTTTTTGCGTGCTGCATTGACCATCATCGCATGGGCGGCTTCGACCTTGGTGGCCATCTCGGCCAGCTTGAACTGGATGGCCTGGTGCTCGGCGATCGCCTTGCCGAAAGTGTGACGCTGCTGGGCATACGAGACACCCAGCTCGAAAGCACGCTGAGCGACGCCGCAGCCACGCGCCGCCACGTTCACGCGGCCGACCTCGACCCCGTCCATCATTTGGTAAAACCCTCGGCCGGTCTGGCCTCCGAGGACCCGATTGGCCGGAATGCGCAGTCCGTCCATGATGAGCTCGGTCGTGTCGACGCCCTTGTAGCCCATCTTGTCGATCTTGCCCGGGATCGTCAGGCCCGGACGGACCTCACCGAATCCCGGCTCCTTCTCGACGAGGAACGTCGTCATCGACTTGTGCGGGGGCGTGCCCTCGGCGTGTCCTTCGTCACTGCGGACGAGAACGGCCACCAGGGTGGACGTGCCGCCGTTCGTCAGCCACATCTTCTGACCGTTCAGGACGTACTCGTCGCCGTCCTTCACCGCCTTCGACGTGATGGCCGACACGTCGGAGCCCAGCGCCGGCTCGGACATCGAGAACGCGCCGCGCACCTCGCCGAGCGCCATCCGCGGGAGGAAGTGGTCCTTCTGCTCCTGCGTGCCGTGCTGCTTGAGCATGTACGCCACGATGAAGTGCGTGTTGATGATGCCCGAGACGGACATCCAGCCCCGCGCGATCTCCTCGACGCACAGCGCGTACGTGAGGAGCGACTCACCCAGGCCGCCGTACTCCTCCGGGATCATCAGGCCGAACAGACCGAGCTCCTTGAGCCCGTCGACGATGTCCTGCGGGTACTCGTCGCGGTGCTCCAGCTGGGTGGCGACCGGGATGATCTCCTTGTCGACGAACTCCCGGACGGTCTTCAGGATCTCCCGCTGGACGTCCGTGAGCCCGGCGGTCTGGGCGAGTCGGGCCATGGCTACTTCACCTGTTCCTTCAGCGTGGGGCGGCCGGGCTGCTCGCCGCCGCGCTCCTTGATGTACGTCTCGGTCGGGACCATCACCTTGCGCCGGAAGACGCAGACGAGGGTGCCGTCCTGCTTGTAGCCCTTGGTCTCCACGTACACGATGCCCCGGTCGTTCTTCGACTTCGACGGGGTCTTGTCGAGGACCGTGGTCTCGCCGTAGAGCGTGTCGCCGTGGAAGGTCGGCGCCACGTGGCGCAGCGACTCGATCTCCAGGTTGGCGATGGCCTTGCCGGAGACGTCCGGGACGGACATGCCCAGCAGCAGCGAGTAGATGTAGTTGCCCACGACCACGTTCTTGCCGAAGTCGGTGGTGTTCTCCGCGTAGTTGCTGTCCATGTGGAGCGGGTGGTGGTTCATGGTCAGCAGACAGAAGAGGTGGTCGTCGTACTCGGTGACGGTCTTTCCGGGCCAGTGCTTGTAGACCGCCCCGACCTCGAACTCTTCGTACGTGCGTCCGAACTGCATGGTCCTAGGCCTCCGCCGTCTTCTCGGTCGAGGGGTGTTCGAACTTGCTGGTGCGCTGCATCCCCGCCGCGCGCCCCTTGCCCGCGATGACCAGGGCCATCTTGCGGCTGGCCTCGTCGATCATCTCGTCGCCGAGCATCGCCGAGCCCTTCTTGCCGCCGGCCTCGGAGGTGCACCAGTCGTACGCGTCCAGGATCAGCTCGGAGTGGTCGTAGTCCTCCTGCGAGGGGGAGAAGACCTCGTTCGCCGCGTCGACCTGGCCCGGGTGCAGCACCCACTTGCCGTCGAAGCCCAGGGCCGCCGCCCGGCCGGCCACCTCGCGGTAGGCGTCCACGTCGCGGATCTGGAGGAAGGGGCCGTCGATCGCCTGGAGGTTGTGCGTGCGGGCCGCCATCAGGATCCGCATCAGGATGTAGTGGTAGGCGTCCGCGCCGTACCCGGGCGGCTGCATGCCGACGACCAGCGTCTTCATGTTGATCGAGGCCATGAAGTCGGCCGGGCCGAAGATGATCGTCTCCAGCCGGGGGGAGGCGGCGGCGATCTCGTCGACGTTCACCAGGCCCTTGGCGTTCTCGATCTGCGCCTCGATGCCGATCTTGCCGACCTCGAAGCCCATCGTCTTCTCGATCTGCGTCAGGAGGAGGTCGAGGGCCACGATCTGCTGGGCGTCCTGGACCTTCGGCAGCATGATGCAGTCGAGGTTCTGGCCCGCGCCCTCGACGACCGTGATGACGTCGCGGTACGTCCAGTGCGTGGTCCAGTCGTTGACGCGCACGACCCGGGTCTTGCCCGTCCAGTCGCCGTTGTTCAGCGCGTCCACGATCGTGTGGCGGGCGCCCTCCTTGGCGAGCGGCGCGCAGGCGTCCTCCAGGTCCAGGAAGACCTGGTCGGCCGGCAGGCCCTGGGCCTTCTCCAGGAAGCGCGGGTTCGACCCCGGGACCGCGAGGCAGGAGCGGCGCGGGCGGAGACGGTTCACCGGGTGGGGCGTGGTCATGCGGGGACCTCCGTGCTTGCAACGATGTCGGTGCTGATGAGGGGCTCGAGCTTGTTGGCCTTGCGGATCTCGTCGACGATACGGCCGATGATCTCCGTGATGCCGAAGTCCTTCGGCGTGAAGACGGCGGCGACCCCGGCCGCCTTCAGCGTCACGGCGTCGGCGTTCGGAATGATGCCTCCGACGATGACGGGGATGTCACCCGCCCCCGCCGCGCGGAGCCGTTCGAGGACATCCGGGACGAGCGCGCAGTGCGAGCCGGACAGGATGGACAGTCCCACGCAGTGCACGTCCTCCGCCAGCGCCGCCGAGGAGATCTCCTCGGGCGTCAGCCGGATGCCCTGGTAGACCACCTCGAAGCCCGCGTCGCGGGCCCGGACGGCGATCTGCTCGGCGCCGTTGGAGTGGCCGTCCAGGCCCGGCTTGCCGACCAGCAGGCGCAGCCGGCCCGCGCCGAGGTCGTCGGCCGTACGGGAGACCTTCTCGCGGACGAGGGCCATCGGCGTGCCCGCCTCGGCGGTGACCGCCACCGGGGCCGAGGAGACCCCGGTCGGTGCGCGGAACTCCCCGAACACCTCGCGCAGGGCGATCGACCACTCGCCGGTGGTGACACCGGCGCGGGCGCACTCCAGGGTGGCCTCCATCAGGTTCTCGGTGCCCGCCGCGGCCTCCTTCAGCCGGTCCAGGGCCTGGCGGACCGTCGGGAAGACGAACGGGTCGCCGTCGCCCTGCCGGTCCGAGGACTCCTGGCGCTCGGCCCGCCAGCGGCCGATCCGCTCGACGATCTGGGCCTCCACGGCCCCGTCGACCGTCATGATGGCGCCGTCCAGGTCGGAGGTGAGCGGGTTCTCCTCGGTCTGCTGGAAGCAGTTGACCCCGACGATCTTGTCCTCGCCGGCCTCGATCCGGGCCCGCCGCTCGGCGTGCGAGGAGACCAGCTGGGACTTCAGGTAGCCGGACTCGACGGCCGCCATCGCGCCGCCCATCTCCTGGATCCGGTCGATCTCCGCCAGGCACTCGGCGACCAGGGACTCGACCTTGGCCTCTATGACGTGCGATCCCTCGAAGATGTCCTCGTACTCCAGCAGGTCGCTCTCGTGCGCCAGGACCTGCTGGATGCGCAGCGACCACTGCTGGTCCCACGGCCGGGGCAGGCCCAGCGCCTCGTTCCAGGCAGGCAGCTGCACGGCGCGGGCGCGGGCGTCCTTGGAGAGGGTGACGGCCAGCATCTCCAGCACGATGCGCTGGACGTTGTTCTCCGGCTGGGCCTCGGTCAGACCGAGGGAGTTGACCTGGACCCCGTACCGGAAGCGGCGCTGCTTGTCGTTCTCGATGCCGTAGCGCTCGCGGGTGACCTTGTCCCAGATGCGGCCGAAGGCGCGCATCTTGCACATCTCCTCGATGAAGCGGACGCCCGCGTTCACGAAGAACGAGATCCGGGCGACCACCTCGCCGAACCGCTCCTCGGGCACCTGCCCCGAGTCGCGGACCGAGTCCAGCACGGCGATGGCCGTGGACATCGCGTACGAGATCTCCTGGACCGGGGTGGCCCCGGCCTCCTGCAGGTGGTAGCTGCAGATGTTGATCGGGTTCCACTTCGGGATGTGGTTGACCGTATACGCGATCATGTCCGTCGTCAGGCGGAGGGACGGTCCCGGCGGGAAGACGTGCGTCCCGCGCGAGAGGTACTCCTTGACGATGTCGTTCTGGGTGGTGCCCTGGAGCTGGGAGATGTCCGCCCCCTGCTCCTCGGCGGCCACCTGGTAGAGCGCCAGCAGCCACATGGCGGTGGCGTTGATCGTCATCGAGGTGTTCATCTGTTCCAGGGGGATGTCCTGGAACAGCCGCCGCATGTCGCCCAGATGGGAGACCGGGACCCCGACCCGGCCCACCTCGCCGCGGGCGAGGATGTGGTCCGGGTCGTAGCCGGTCTGCGTCGGCAGGTCGAACGCGACCGACAGGCCGGTCTGACCCTTGGCGAGGTTGCGGCGGTACAGCTCGTTGGACGCCTCGGCCGTGGAGTGGCCGGCGTACGTCCGCATGAGCCACGGACGGTCCTTCTGGCGCTCTGTCATCTCAGGCTGTCCCTTGGCCTCGGACGTCTCAGACGTTGCGGAAGCGGTTGATGGCGTCGAGGTGTGTCGCGCGCATCTCGTGGTCGCGCACGCCCAGGCCCTCCTCGGGGGCCAGCGCGAGGACGCCGACCTTGCCCTGGTGGAGGTTGCGGTGGACGTCGTAGGCCGCCTGGCCGGTCTCCTCCAGGGAGTAGACCTTCGAGAGGGTGGGGTGGATCTTGCCCTTCGAGATGAGGCGGTTGGCCTCCCACGCCTCGCGGTAGTTCGCGAAGTGCGAGCCGATGATCCGCTTGAGGGACATCCAGAGGTAGCGGTTGTCGTACTCGTGCATGTAGCCCGAGGTCGAGGCGCAGGTGGTGATGGTGCCGCCCTTGCGGGTGACGTACACGGAGGCGCCGAAGGTCTCGCGGCCCGGGTGCTCGAAGACGATGTCGATGTCCTCGCCGCCGGTCAGCTCGCGGATGCGCTTGCCGAAGCGCTTCCACTCCTTGGGGTCCTGGGTGTGCTCGTCCTTCCAGAACTTGTAGCCCTCGGCGCTGCGGTCGATGATCGCGGTCGCGCCCATCGCCCGGCAGATGTCCGCCTTCTGGGCGCTGGAGACGACGCAGATCGGGTTGGCGCCGCCGGCCAGCGCGAACTGGGTGGCGTAGGAGCCGAGGCCGCCGCTGGCGCCCCAGATCAGGACGTTGTCGCCCTGCTTCATGCCGGCGCCGTTGCGGGAGACCAGCTGGCGGTAGGCGGTGGAGTTCACCAGGCCGGGGGAGGCGGCCTCCTCCCAGCTGAGGTGGTCCGGCTTGGGCATCAGCTGGTTCGACTTGACCAGGGCGATCTCCGCCAGGCCGCCGAAGTTGGTCTCGAAGCCCCAGATGCGCTGCTCCGGGTCGAGCATCGTGTCGTTGTGGCCGTCGGAGGACTCCAGCTCGACCGAGAGGCAGTGCGCGACGACCTCGTCGCCCGGCTTCCAGGCGTTCACGCCGGGACCGGTGCGCAGGACGACGCCCGCGAGGTCGGAGCCGATGACGTGGTACGGCAGGTCGTGGCGCTTGGTGAGCTCCGACAGGCGGCCGTAGCGCTCCAGGAAACTGAAGGTGGACACCGGCTCGAAGATCGAGGTCCAGACGGAGTTGTAGTTGACCGAGGAGGCCATGACGGCCACCAGGGCCTCGCCGGGACCCAGTTCGGGAACCGGGACCTGGTCGAGGTGCAGGGACTTGCGGGGGTCCTTCTCGCGGGTGGTGAGCCCCGAGAACATCTCCGCCTCGTCCTTGTGCACGGTGATCGCGCGGTACGAGTCGGGGAGCGGCAGGGCTGCGAAGTCCGCGGCCGTAGCGGTCTGCGACTGGATCGCGTCCAGGATGTCCTTCACGGTAGAGCCTCCGGCATAAGCGCTGATGAGGGTGCGCTGGGGGATACGCGTTGCGAGCGTGGGTTCGGTTGGGTGGTACTGCGAGGTGCTGCGTGCCGTCGGTTCCGGCTGGTGCGGTGGTGCCGGGCGCGCCGTGGTGAGGCGTGCCGTGCCTGGTGACGCAGGCATCCGGGGCGCGTTCCGTGCCGAGTGGGCGTGGGTCGCGGGGACATCCGGACAAGATTTAACGTATGGCACCCGGTGTCACTCAGCAAGGCACCGCGTGCCAAAACTTTCTCTCATTTGCCGATTGACCTGCGCAGATGAGCGATGATCGATCAGAGTTACCCGCGAGTAGGGGCAAGCCGGACATACGCGGAGGGCCGCCCCCGGAACGGGAGCGGCCCTCTGTGACGCGTGTCGCCCTGTGCGTCTCCTCGTGTGCCGGCTACGTGCCGCGCAGCGCCTCTTCGATCGTCCGCATGACCTCGTCCAGCGGGGCGTCCGTACGGGCCACCGCCACCAGCACCTCACCCTGCGTGCGGACCGCCGCCGGGGCGGCCGGCGCCGTCGTCAGGGTCCGGCCCGCGCCGATCCCCGAACCGAAGGTCTTGCGCACGATCGAGAAGGCGTGGTCCAGCTGCGCCTCCACGTCGCCCTGGCCGCCCGCCCGCAGCCAGCGCCGCAGCACGTGGTTGTGGGCGGTCACCACCGCCGAGGCGGCCACCTCGGCGAGCAGCGGGTCGTCATTGCCGTCGTGCTGCTCGTGCTCGTCGAAATGGGCCAGCAGGTAGCGGGTGAACAGCCGCTCGTACCGGGCCACCGAGGCGATCTCCCGCTCCCGCAGCGCCGGCACCTCGCGGGTCAGCCGGTAGCGCTCCACCGACACCGCGGGCGAGGCGGCGTACATCTTCATGACTTCCTTGATCCCGCGGCACACCGTGTCGAGCGGGTGCTCGTGCGCCGGGGCCACGTCCAGGACGGCCTCGGCGCGGGTCAGGGTGTCGTCGTGGTCCGGGAAGATCGCCTCTTCCTTGGACCGGAAGTGCCGGAAGAAGGTCCGGCGCGCCACCCCGGCGGTCGCCGCGATCTCGTCGACCGTCGTCGCCTCGTACCCCTTGGTCGCGAACAGCTCCATGGCCGCCGCCGCGAGCTCGCGGCGCATCTTGAGCCGCTGGGCGGCCGCCTTGGTGCCGGCCGGGCTCTCCGGGGCGTCGGAGGCCGAGGAGGCGCGGGGCGAGGTCTTGGCGGGCTGGGACATAGAGCGAAAGTACTTCATCCGCGCAGGGGAGCGCGCCTGCGGGGGGCGGGACGGGGGTGGATGCGGGGGAGAGCCCGCACTGGGCTCGGGAGGGTGTGTCCGCCGTGAGGGTCCGGCGGACCCGAGCAGCCCTCCCCACGCATCCGGCTCGTGGCCCGTCGGCTTACCGGCGGGCGTACTCACGGAATCCGCGGCCGGTCTTCCGGCCCAGGCAGCCCGCCGCCACCAGGTGCTCCAGCAGCGGGGACGGGGCCAGGCCGGGGTCGCGGAACTCCTTGTGGAGGACCTTCTCGATGGCCAGGGAGACGTCCAGGCCGACCACGTCGAGCAGCTCGAAGGGCCCCATCGGGTAGCCGCCGCCCAGCTTCATCGCCGCGTCGATCTGGTCGAGGCTCGCGTAGTGCTGCTCGACCATCTTGATCGCGTTGTTGAGGTAGGGGAACAGCAGCGCGTTCACGATGAAGCCGGCCCGGTCCCCGCAGTCCACCGGGTGCTTGCGCACCTTCACGCAGATCTCGCGGACCGTGGCGTGCACGTCGTCGGCGGTCAGCACCGTGCGGACCACCTCGACCAGCTTCATCGCCGGCGCCGGGTTGAAGAAGTGCATGCCGATCACGTCCTGCGGCCGCGAGGTCGCGCGGGCCACCGCGATCACCGGCAGCGAGGAGGTGGTCGTGGCCAGCACCGCGCCCGGCCTGCACACCTTGTCCAGGGCCGCGAACAGCTCCTGCTTCACGGCCAGGTCCTCCGCGACGGCCTCCACGGCCAGGTCGACCTCGGCGAAGGCGTCCAGCGAGCCGGCCGGGGTGATCCGGTCCAGGGTCTGCGCGGCGGCCTCCTCGGTCAGGCGGCCCTTGGACACCGCACGGCTCAGGGACTTCCCGATCGCGGCCTTCGCGGCCTCGGCCTTCTCCTGGCTGCGGGCGGCCAGCACCACGGTGAACCCGGACTGCGCGAAGACCTGCGCGATGCCGCTCGCCATCGTGCCCGAGCCGGCCACGCCGACCGAGGTCACGGGACGTCCCCCGACCGCTCCCGCGCCGTCCGCCGGGGTCTGCGGGTCGCGGACGACCGCCGAGCTGCCCGGGGCCTCGTACGTGTAGAAGCCGCGGCCGGACTTCTGCCCGGTCAGGCCGGCCTCGGCGAGGTGCCCGAGGATCGGCGCCGGGGCGTGCAGCCGGTCGCCGGAAGAGGCGTACATGGCCTCCAGGACGGTGCGGGCGGTGTCCACGCCGATCAGGTCGAGCAGCGCGAGCGGGCCCATGGGCAGGCCGCAGCCGAGCCGCATCGCCGCGTCGATGTCCTCGCGGGAGGCGTACTTCGACTCGTACATGGCGGCGGCCTGGTTGAGGTAGCCGAACAGCAGGCCGTCGGCGATGAAACCGGGCCGGTCGCCGACCGGGACGGGCTCCTTGCCGAGCTCGCGGGCCAGGGCCGTGACCGCCTCGACGGCCGGCGGCGCGGTGAGGACCGAGGAGACCACCTCGACCAGCTTCATCGCCGGCGCCGGATTGAAGAAGTGCAGGCCCAGGACGCGCTCGGGGTGCTGCGACTCGGCGGCGAGCCGGGTCACCGACAGCGCGTTGGTGCCGGTGGCCAGGATCGTGTCCGGCCGGACGACCGCGTCAAGCTCGCGGAACACCTGCTGCTTGACCTCGTACGACTCGGGCACGACCTCGATGACGAGGTCGGCCTCGGCGGCGGCGCCCAGGTCGCCGAAGGTGCGGAAACGGGCGAGGACGTCCGCTCGCTCCTGCTCGGTGAGGAGCTCGCGGGTGACGGAGCGGGCGGTGGCCGCCTCCAGCGAGGCCGCGGCCCGGCGGGCGGCCGCCTCGCTGATGTCGATGCCGATGACCTCGTGACCGGACCGGGCGAGGACCTCGGCGATGCCGGAGCCCATCGTGCCGAGGCCGACGACGGCGATGGTCTGGAGGGAGGAGTGACTGGACTGACGGTCCATCGAGGGACTCCAGTGGAAGAGGGTGACGACTGAGGGGACGCGCGTGGCGCACAGTGCACGCGGAGGCCGTACGGAGAGAAGGCCGTGCGGGGAGAGGACCCGCGGGGCGCACCCGGGGCCGATGGGCCCGGAGGTGAAGACGCCCGGAGGGGAGTAGCGGCGGAACCCTGTCCCGGGGCCCGCGCCGTGAGGTCGTGCAGAACCGACTGGCACGGGGCGGCTGCGTCACCAGGCCGCCCTCGTACGTGTTGTAAGGACAGTAACCCGTCGGTAACTGGTCCGCCAGAGCGCGGAGATGTGACCTGTACCGCCCAAATGTACCGATCATCGATCATCGATCAACACCCTCTCCGGAACCCCGCGTGCGGGCCCCCGCGGACCCCTAGGGTGGCCGGGTGAACGACGTGCTGGAGCGCCTGCGGGCGGAGGCCGGGCAGTCACCGGAGTACGAGGTGCTGCGCACGGCGCAGCCGGAGGCCCTGGCAGCCTCCCTGACCTCGGCCGGGCTGCCCCTGTGGGCCCGCGAACTGGCCGCGTACCGGCTGGGGCTGGCGGGTGACCGGCGCGCCTTCGAGCCCCTCGTGCTGCTGCTCAACCACCGGGACCCGCCACGCTGCGCGGCCGCCGCCACCGCCCTGGCCGTGCTCGCCGACCCGCGCACCGCCCGCGCGGCGGCCGCCCTCGCCACGAACCCCCTGCGCACCGCCTACGCCCTGCACCCGGTCCGGCTGCTCACCGTGCTGCGCGCACCGGAGTCCGTACCGGCCCTGATGACCACGCTCTCCCGGCTGCTGTCCCCGCACGACCCGTACTGGCGGGTGGCCCTGGCCTGCGTCGAGGGCCTCGGCAGCCTCGGCGACCCGCGCGCCCGCGACCTGCTGGTCCGGGCCCAGTCCCACCCCCGCCTTGCCGTGGCCGCGACCACGGCGCTGCGGGAGCTCGGCTGACGCCGCGGCTCAGCCGCGGAAGCCCAGCAGGCCGTGCAGGGCCGCGCCGCCCGCCGAGGACGGGACCGCGCGGGTCGCCGTCGCCGGCTTCGGGGCCGGCTGGGCGGGGCAGGTCGCGTCCGCGGCCGTCCCCGTCCTCAGGTACGCCGCCACCTTCTCGTCCAGGCACTTGTTGCCGCTGAGCGCGATCCCGTGGTTGCCGCCGCCCTCCTCGACCACCAGCGCCGAGCCCTTCAGCCGGTCGCGCATGCTGAGCGCCCCCCCGAACGGGGTCGCCGCGTCCTGCGTCGCCTGGAGGAGCAGGGCCGGCGGCAGGTCGGCGTTGGTGACGTCCGGGGCCCGCAGCGACTCCGTCGGCCAGAACGCGCACGGGGCGTTGTACCAGGCGTTGTTCCACGTCATGAACGGCGCCTCGGCGTGCGTGCGCCACATGTCCGCGCGCCACCGGTTCCAGTTCTTCGGCCAGGCCGAGTCCCGGCACTGCACCGCCGTGTAGACGCTGTAGCCGTTGCCCGCCGAGGGCTCCACGGCGCCGAACCGCTCGTACGCCGCCACCAGCGGCTTCGGGTCCTCGTCCCGGGCGTACGCGGCGAAGGCCTCGGCGAGGTTCGGCCAGTAGCCGTTGTAGTAGCCGCCCGGCATGAAGGTGTCCTCCAGCTCGGCCGGCCCCACCTTGCCGCCAGCCGGCGTCGCGCGCAGCGACTCCCGCATTGCGTACCAGCGTTCCCCGACCTCCTCCGGGTCGGTGCCCAGCCGGTACGTGGCGTCGTACTTCGCCACCCACGCCAGGAACGCCTTGTGGCGGGCGTCGAAGGCCCGGTCCTGGGCGAGGTTGTCCTCGTACCAGACGCCCGCCGGGTCCACCACGGAGTCCAGGACGAGGCGGTGCACGCGGCCCGGGTGGAGCTTGGCGTACACCGCGCCCAGGTACGTCCCGTACGAGTAGCCGAAGTAGCTGATCCGCTCCGCGCCCAGCGCGGTGCGCACCGCCTCGATGTCGCGGGCGGCCGAGACGGTCCCCACGTGCGGCAGCACGTCCGCGTGCCGGGTCCCGCAGGACTCGGCGAAGGAGCGGACCCGCTCCAGGTTGGCCCGTTCGGTGGCCGCGTCGCGCGGTACGGAGTCCGGCCGTACGGGCTTGAAGTGCCCGGCCGCGCAGTCGAGGACGGGCTCGCTCTTGCCGACGCCCCGGGGGTCGAAGCCGATCACGTCGTACTGGGCGGCGACGTCCTCGGGGAGGGCGGAGGCGACGAACCCGGCCAGGGCGCGGCCGCTGCCGCCGGGACCGCCGGGATTGACCAGCAGCGGCCCCTGCGAGGAGGCGGCGGTGTGCGGGACCCGGGTCAGGGCGAGGGAGATCTGCCGGCCGCCGGGGCGGTCGTGGTCGAGGGGGACCTTGAGGGAGGCGCACTGCAGCGTGGGGTAGCGGGGGGTCGCGCAGCCGGTCCACTTCAGGGCGGCCCCGGCCGCGGCGGGGGCCCCGGCCGGCGCCGGCGCGGCGGTGACGGGACTTGCGAGGGCGGCGGCCACGGTGGAGATCGACAGCAGGACAGCGGCGCGCTTCTTCAATGGGTGCAGCATGGGGCCTCCCAGCCGAGGGTTCTGGGCGGAATCGTCCCGGAAACCGCAGCCGGAAAGCGGGATTGGGCGGTTCATTGGCCCGATGTGATGACCCCTCGGCGGGCCTGCGGGCTCACAGCAGCGCGAGCTGCGTCGGCCCCCCGGGCCCCGGCGCACCCGGACCGTCGGCGGGACGGTCCGGGACGACGACGCGGCGGGCCGCCCCGGGGCCGTTCGGGCCGATGCCGAATTCGGCCGCCAGTTCGTGGACTTGGCGGGTGATCTGCCGCTGGTACCAGGTGGGGGCGTACGAGCCGCCCGCGTACATCCGCGCGTAGCGCTCGACCAGGTGCGGGTGGTGCGCGGTCAGCCAGGCCGTGAACCACTCGCGCGCGCCCGGCCGCAGATGGAGTACCAGGGGTGTCACGGAGGTCGCGCCGGACGCGGCGACGGCCCGGACGGCGGCCCGCAGCTGCTCCGGGGCGTCCCCGAGGAAGGGGGTCACGGGGGCCATCAGCACCCCGCACTCGATCCCGGCGTCGCTGAGGGTCCGTACGGCGTTCAGCCGGGCGGCGGGGGAGGGGGTGCCGGGCTCGACGGTCCGCCACAGGGCGGTGTCGGTGAAGCCGACGGAGACGGACACCCCGACCTCGGTGACCTCGGCGGCCTGCCGCAGGAGCGGGAGGTCGCGCAGGATCAGCGTGCCCTTGGTGAGGACGGAGAACGGGTTGGCCCGGTCGCGCAGCGCCTCGATGATCGTGCGGGCAGGGTTCCGGGCACCCGGACCGGTGCCGGTGCGGGCCCGGATTTGGGCGCCCGGGCCGGAGGTGGTTGGCTTCGCCGTGACGAGCGATCACAACTGCTGGAGGAACAGCCATGGCGCAGGTCGAGGCCACCACGGAGCGGATCATCGCGGCCGACGCGGAGACCGTGTTCGACGCGCTGGCGGACTACGCCGGCACCCGGGGCAAGCTGCTGCCCGAGCACTTCAGCGAGTACGAGGTGCGCGAGGGCGGCGACGGCGAGGGCACCCTCGTGCACTGGAAGCTCCAGGCCACCAGCAAGCGCGTGCGCGACTGTCTGCTGGAGGTCACCGAGCCCACCGACGGACAGCTGGTCGAGACCGACCGCAACTCCTCCATGGTCACCACCTGGCTGGTGACCCCGGCCGGCGAGGGCAAGTCCAAGGTCGTCGTCTCCACCGTGTGGAACGGCGCGGGCGGCATCGGCGGCTTCTTCGAGCGGACCTTCGCCCCCAAGGGCCTCGGCCGGATCTACGACACCCTGCTGGTCAACCTGGCCGCCGAAGTCGAGGGCTGAGGACCCGCGCGTCCGCCCCGGCCGCCGAAGCCGGGGGCCAAGGCACCCGCGCGTGCGCGCGGCGACGCGACGGCTCACCGGTTCGGGTGGACTTCCCGGCCCGGTGGCGGACCGGCCCGCCACCCCCGGAAGCCTGGCGTGGCCCCCGGGGGCGCCGGTGGGCCCGGCGGCTAGGGTGGGGCCCGGCGCGCGTGCCGTCGCACGCGCGCGACCGACCGCCCGGGGGCCCGATGAAGATCCTCATCTCCGCCGACATGGAAGGCGCCACCGGCGTCACCTGGCCCGCCGACGTGCTGCCCGGCACGCCCCAGTGGGAGCGCTGCCGGTCGCTGTTCACCTCCGACGTGAACGCCGCCGTCCTCGGCTTCTACGACGGCGGCGCGGACCAGGTCGTCATCAACGAGGCGCACTGGACGATGCGCAACCTCCTGCTGGAGAAGCTCGACGCCCGTGCCGAGATGCTCACCGGCCGCCACAAGACCCTCTCCATGGTCGAGGGCGTGCAGCACGGCGACGTCGACGGCATCGCCTTCGTCGGCTACCACACCGGCGCCGGCGCCGAAGGCGTCCTCGCCCACACCTACCTCGCCAACTCCATCACAGGGGTCTGGCTCAACGGGGTCCGCGCCAGCGAGGGCCTGCTGAACGCGCACGTCGTCGCCGAGTACGGCGTACCGGTCGTCCTGGTCACCGGCGACGACCTGACCTGCGCCGACGCCGCCGGCTACGCCCCCGGTGCGGTGACCGTCGCGGTCAAGGACCACGTCTCGCGCTACGCCGCCGTCTGCCGGACCCCGGCCCGCACCGCCGCCGACATCCGCGCCGCCGCCCAGGAGGCCGCGGCCCTCGCGGTGTGCCACGAGCCCGTGCGCGGCGGCCCCTTCGCCGTGGAGCTGGAGTTCGACGCCGAGCACCTGGCCATGGCGGCCACGGTGGTGCCGGGCGTCGAGCGGTGCGGGGAACGCAGGGTCGCGTACGCCAGCGAGACGATGTACGAGGGGATCCGCGCCTTCAAGGCGGTCACGACGGTCGTCTCGGCGGCCGTGGAGGAGCAGTATGGCTGACATGCCCGCAGTCACCGCCGAGGCTCCGGCCGCCGCAGTGGCCCTGGCCGCCGCCGTGGACGGGGTCGCGCTCGACGAGGCCGTCGAGTTCACCTCCGGCCTCATCAGGATCGACACCACCAACCGGGGCGGCGGCGACTGCCGCGAGCGCCCCGCCGCCGAGTACGTCGCCGAGCGGCTCGCCGCCGCCGGGCTGGAGCCGGTCCTGCTGGAGCGGACCCCGGGCCGCACCAACGTGGTGGCCCGGATCGAGGGCACCGACCCGTCGGCCGAGGCCCTCCTGGTCCACGGTCACCTCGACGTGGTGCCGGCCGAGGCCGCCGACTGGAGCGTGGACCCCTTCTCCGGCGAGGTCCGCGACGGCGTGGTCTGGGGCCGCGGCGCCGTCGACATGAAGAACATGGACGCGATGGTCCTGGCTGTCGTGCGGGCCTGGGCCCGTGCCGGCGTCAGGCCGCGCCGGGACGTGGTCCTCGCCTACACCGCCGACGAGGAGGACAGCGCCGTCGACGGCGCCGGCTTCCTCGCCGACCACCACCCGCACCTCTTCGAGGGGTGTACCGAGGGCATCAGCGAGTCCGGCGCCTTCACCGTGCACGCCGGACCCGGACGGGCCCTCTACCCGATCGCCGCCGGTGAACGCGGCACCGCCTGGCTGAAGTTGACCGCCCACGGCACCGCCGGGCACGGCTCCAAGCCCAACCGCGCCAACGCCGTCAGCCGGCTCGCCGCCGCCGTCGCCCGGATCGGCGACTACGCCTGGCCGGTCCGGCTCACCGACACCGTCACCGCCTGCATCACCGAACTCGCCTCCCTCCAGGGCCTGTCGGTGGACCCCCGGGCCCCCGGCTTCGACCTCGCCGCGGTCCTCGCCGAACTCGGCCCCGCCGCCGCCCTGGTCGAGGCCACCCTGCGCAACAGCGCCAACCCGACGATGCTCAGCGCCGGTTACAAGCTCAACGTGATCCCCGGCCAGGCCACCGGCTACGTCGACGGGCGGATGCTGCCCGGCGGCGAGGCCGAGTTCATCGCCACCCTGGACGCGCTCACCGGACCGGACGTGCGCTGGGAGTTCCACCACCGGGAGGTCGCCCTCGAAGCCCCGGTGGACGGGCGGACGTACGGGATCCTGCGCGAATCCGTCGAACGGTTCGACCCCGACGGGCACGTGGTCCCCTTCTGCATGGCCGGCGGCACCGACGCCAAGCAGTTCTCCCGGCTCGGCGTCACCGGCTACGGCTTCTCCCCGCTGAAGCTGCCGCCCGGATTCGACTACTGGTCCCTCTTCCACGGCGTGGACGAGCGGGTGCCCGTCGAGGCCCTGCACTTCGGCGTCCGCGTCCTCGACCACGCGCTGCGGACCCTGTGAGGGAGACCCTGTGATGGCGGCGGTGACCCGGCCCTACGGAAGCTGGCCCTCGCCGATCGACGCGGCCCTCGCCGCCTCGCTCGACGGGCGCCCCGAATACGTCGGCACGGTCGGCTCCGAGGTGTGGTGGACCGAGCCCCGGCCCGAGGAGGGCGGCCGCCGGACCCTGGTGCGCCGCCGTCCCGCCGACGCCGGACCCGAGGTCACGGCGCTGCCCGCGCCGTGGAACGTGCGGAGCCGGTTCACCGAGTACGGCGGCCGGCCCTGGGCCGGCGGCGAACGGCCCGCGGGCGGGCCCCTGGTGGTCTTCGTGCACTTCGCCGACCAGCGGCTGTACGCGTTCGAGCCCGACGCCCCCGGCGGCCCGGGCCCCCGCCCCCTCACCCCGCCGTCCTCCGTCGGCGGCGGGTTGCGCTGGGTCGACCCGGTCCTGCGCGGCGGCGAAGTGTGGTGCGTGCTGGAGGAGTTCACCGGGCCCGCGCCCACCGACGTGCGCCGGGTGCTGGCGGCGGTCCCGCTCGACGGATCGGCCGCCGCGGACCGCTCCCGGGTGCGTGAACTCACCGACGCGCGGCACCGGTTCTCCACCGGGCCCCGGCTCTCCCCGGACGGGCTCCGGGCCGCCTGGCTCGTGTGGGACCACCCCCGGATGCCCTGGGACGGCACCGAGCTGCGGCTCGCCGAGGTCACCGCCGACGGGGAGCTGACCGGGGCCCGCACCGTGCTCGGCGGCCCGGAGGAGTCCGTCGCCCAGGTGGAGTGGACGCCCGGCGGGAGCCTCCTCGCGGTGAGCGACCGCGTCGGCTGGTGGAACCCGTACCGGGTGGACCCGGAGGGCGGCGACGCCGTCAACCTGTGCCCCCGGGAAGAGGAGTTCGGCGGCCCGCTGTGGAAGCCGGGGCTGCGCTGGATCGCCGCGCTCCCCGACGGGCTCGTCGCCGTGCTGCACGGACAGGGCTCCTCGGTGCTCGGCGTCCTGGACCCCGACAGCGGGGACCTGGTGGACGCCGCCGGGCCGTGGACGGCCTGGCAGCCGACGCTCGCGGTGAGCGGCACCCGGGTCTACGGGGTCGCCGCCAGTCCGCGCAGCGCCTACGAGGTGGTCGAGCTGGACACCGCCACCGGGCACGCCCGCGTGGTGGGCGCGGAGGGCGTCGACCCGGTGGACCCCGCCTACTACCCGGAGCCGCAGACCCGCACCTTCCCCGGTCCCGACAACCGGGAGATCCACGCCCACGTCTACCCGCCCCACCACCCCGCCCGGCGGGCCGCGGCCGACGAGCTGCCCCCGTACGTGGTGTGGGCGCACGGCGGCCCCACCGACCACGTGCCGCCCGTACTCGACCTGCACATCGCCTACTTCACCTCCCGTGGCATCGGCGTCGTCGAGGTGAACTACGGCGGGTCCACGGGCTACGGCCGGGCCTACCGCGAGCGGCTGCGCGAGCAGTGGGGCGTGGTCGACGTCGAGGACTGCGCGGCCGTGGCCCGGGCGCTGGCCGCCGAGGGCACCGCCGACCCGGACCGCCTCGCCATCCGCGGCGGCAGCGCCGGCGGCTGGACGGCGGCGGCCTCGCTGGCCGCCACCCCGCTGTACGCCTGCGCCGCGATCATCTACCCCGTACTGGACCTGCTCGGCTTCGCGGAGGAGACCCACGACCTGGAGTCCCGCTACATCGACGGCCTGGCGGGGCCGCCGCAGACCCTCGCCGTCCGCTCCCGCGAGCGCTCGCCGGTGGCCCGCGCCGACCGGATCACCGCCCCGTTCGTCCTGCTCCAGGGGCTGGACGACGCAGTCTGCCCGCCGGCCCAGGCCGAGCGGTTTCTGGCCGCGCTGCGGGGCCGGCCGGTGCCGCACGCGTACGTGACCTTCGCGGGCGAGGGCCACGGCTTCCGGCGGGCGGACACCATGATCCGCGCGCTGGAGGCGGAACTGTCGCTGTACGCCCAGGTCTTCGGGATCGAGCGCGCCGACGTGCCGCTGCTGCGGCTGGAGCCGTGAACGCGCGGGCCGCGGTGGCAGCGGTGGCCGCGGTGAGCGCCGTGCGGCCGGGTTCCGCCGCTCAGGCCGCCGCGATCCAGACACGGAGCGGGCCGAGGGCGGTGAAGCCCGCCCGGAGCGCGGCGTCGAGGTCGTCCCCCGACTCGTAACCGACCACCGGCAGCCCCGGCCAGCGGGACGCGACCGCGGTGAGGGTGCCCGCCCAGGCGGCGCCGGCGGACGCGCCGTCGCGGGCGAACAGGTTGGAGACGCCCACGACGTCGCCGGTGCGGTGCGCGACCGCCCCGGCGACGATCCGGCCGCCGGTGCTCGCGCCGGCGGCCCCAGCGGTCCCGTCGCTGCCGGCGCGGCCCGTCAGGAAGACGGTACCGCCGGCGAGCAGGTCCGGACGGAACAGGCCGGAGGGCTCCCCGCCGGCCCAGGCGGCCTCCCACTGCCGCAACTCCCCGGCGCCGGCCACTTCGGACCACTCCTGGAGCGGTCCGGCGGCCGTGACCGGCGCCCCCGCGGGACGGTGGATCCACTGGGCCTCGAACAGCACGCGGAAGCCCTCCGGGCCCAGGTCGAGCGCGGCGAAGCTGTCCTTGACCGAGCAGCCCGGGGAGCCGGTGTCGACCGCGGCGACCAGCGCGGCCGCCGACACGCCGTCCGGGGTGAGCGTCACCGCGTCGGGGTACAGGGGCGGGGTCCTCCGCGGGTTGGTCCAGGCGTCCGCGGCGAAGGTGCCGGGGAGCCCGTGGGAGCGGCAGACGGCGTCGCACCACGCGGCGTTGTTGAGCGCCGCGGCGAGCCGCAGCCCGTGAAGATCGGGGGTGGTGATCACGCCGGAGATCCTGTCACACCTCCTAACCTGGACGGATGTCCTTTTCCCCGTATCTCCGCGAGGGCGCCCGGGTGGGCCTGCGCCCCGTCCGCGCCGCCGACGGGCCCGAATTCACGGCCCGCGCCCACGAGAGCCGCGAGCTCCACCACCCCTGGCTGTTCCCGCCCGTCACCCCGGAGGAGTTCGAGCCGTACGCGGCCCGCCTCACCGGGGGCGACGGCAGCGCCGGGTTCCTGGTCTGCGAGCTCGGCACCGGCGCCATCGCGGGCTTCGTCAACGTCAACAACATCGTGCGCGGGGCCTTCCAGTGCGGAGCCCTCGGCTACGGCGCCTTCGCGCACACCGCCGGCCGGGGCCTCTTCCGCGAGGCCCTCGCGCTGGTCCTGGCCCACTCCTTCGCGCCGCAGGACGAGGGGCTCGGGCTGCACCGGCTGGAGGCCAACGTCCAGCCCGGCAACGCCGCCTCGATCGCCCTCGTCCGCGGCGCGGGCTTCCGGCTGGAGGGGCTGTCCCCGGACTTGCTCCACGTCGACGGGGCCTGGCGCGACCACGAGCGGTGGGCGATCACGGCCACCATGCCGCGCCGCTGAGCACGGTCTGGCGGAGTATGGGCCCATGCGATCCCTGGTGCTCCTCGACGCCCCGTCCAACCTCGGCCTGAAACCGCCCGCTCCCGGCACCGTGCCCGGGGTGTACAAACTCGCCGGCGCCCTGCGGGAACAGGGCCTGCTGGCCCGTCTCGGCGCGCGCGAGGGCGGGGTGGTGGTCCCGCCGCGCTACGACCGCGGCGACTGGAAGGAGGGCGACGGCGTGTTCCACGCCGCCGCCCTCGCCGCGTACACGGTGGCCCTCGCCGACCGCGTCGAACGGCACCTGCGGGTCGGGGAGTTCCCCGTCGTGCTCGGCGGGGACTGCTCCATCCAGCTCGGCGCCTCCCTGGCCATGCGCCGCCTCGGCCGGTACGGGCTGGCGGCGATCGACGGCTCCGCCGACTTCCGCCACCCGGGGAACGAGGCGGTGAACGGCCCGGTCGGCGCCGCCGGCGGCGAGGAACTCGCCCTGGGCACCGGGCGCGGGCAGGCGGACCTCGCGGACCTGGAGGGGCTGGGACCGTACCTGCGCGACGAGGACGTACGGCTCTTCGGGCTGCGGGACGGGGACGCGGACCTCCCCGAGCTGCGGGCCGCCGGGATCCGGACGGTCACCGTGGGCGAGATCCGCGAGCGCGGCGCCGGACCGGTGGCGCGGGCCGCCCTGGACGGGCTGCACCCGCCGGACACCGCCGGCTTCTGGGTGCACCTGGACGCGGACGTGCTGGACCCCGGCGTGATGCCGGCGGTGGACAGCCCCGACCCCGGCGGCCTCGTCCCCGACGAACTCGCCGAGCTGCTGGGGGTGCTGGTGCGCTCACCGCGCTGCGTCGGCCTCAACGTCACCATCTACGACCCGGACCTCGACCCCGACGGGCGCGCGGGCGTGCTCCTCGCGGACCTGGTCGCGGGCGCCTTCGCGTAGGGGCCTTTGCACAATCCTGACCGGTGGTCCTGCGCGGAACCCCTGGGCACCGGCCGCCGGGGCGTGTTCCCTTTTCCCATGGCCACCACCGTCCGACGCGCCGTACTGACCCTGCCCGCCGCCCCGTTGGGTCCCGAGAACCCCCTGCCCGCCCTGCGCGCGCCCGAAGGCGTCCACGCCCTGGACGAGCGCGCGTACGGCGGGCTGCCGCGCGATTCGGTCCGGCAGATCGGGTACGGGGCGCTGCGCTCCCTGCTGCCCGTCCGGATGCGGGACGGCTACCGACGCGACCGCTCCGCGCGCGAGTTCGAGACCATCGTCATCGAGAACGCGCACCTGCGGGCCACCGTCCTGCCCGGCCTCGGCGGCCGGGTCCACTCGCTCGTCCACCTGCCCACCGGCCGCGAACTGCTCTACCGCAACCCGGTGTTCCAGCCCGCCGCCTTCGCGCTGAACGGCGCCTGGTTCTCCGGCGGCATCGAGTGGAACACCGGCGCCACCGGCCACTCCGCCCTCTCGTGCGCCCCCCTGCACGCCGCGCTCGTACCGGCCCCCGACGGGGGCGTGATGGTCCGGCTGTGGGAGTGGGAGCGGCTGCGCGACCTGCCGTTCCAGGTGGACCTGTGGCTGCCCGGGGACTCGGAGTTCCTGTACGTCGGCGTCCGCGTGCGCAACCCCCACGAGCGGCCCGCCCCCGTGTACTGGTGGTCCAACACCGCCGTCCCGGAGGATCCGGGCACGCGGGTCCTGGTCCCCGCCGACGAGGCCTGGCACTTCGGGTACGAGCGCGCGCTGCGCCGGGTCCCGGTGCCCGAACGGGAGGGCGCGGACCGCACGTACCCGTCGGCCGGCGAGTACCCCGCCGACTTCTTCTACGAGGTCCGGAGCGGGGATCGCCCCTGGATCGCCTCGCTGGACGCGGCCGGACAGGGGCTCGTACAGACCTCGACCGGGCGGCTGCGCGGCCGCAAGCTGTTCGTCTGGGGCGCGGGCCGCGGCGGCCGCCGCTGGCAGGAGTGGCTGACCGAGCCGGGCACGGGCGGCTACGCGGAGATCCAGGCCGGGCTGGCCCGGACCCAGCTGGAGCACGTACGGCTGGACGGCGGGGCGGAGTTCAGCTGGCTGGAGGCCTACGGCCCGCTCGCCGCGGACCCCGGCGCGGTGCACGGGCCCGACTGGGCGGCGGCCCGCGGCGCGGCCGGAGCCGCGCTGGAGGCCGTACTGCCCCGGAACCGGGTGGACGCGGCGTACGAGGCGTGGCGCGGGTGCGCCGACACCGCACCGGGGGAGCGGCTGGCGGCCGGGACGGGCTGGGGCGCCCTGGAGGTGCTGCGCGGGGGCTTCGAGCTGCCGGGCACGCCCTTCGAGGAGTCCGCGCTCGGCGAGGAGCAGGCCCCGTGGCTGGAGCTGTGGCGCACGGGCGTCTTCCCCGCCCCGGGCCGGGTGGCGCCGCCGGGACCGAGCCTGGTCGCCGCGCACTGGCGGGACATGCTGGAGACGGCCCCGGCGGACCCGCTGACCGAGTACCACCTGGGCGTGGCGCAGTGGCACGCCGGCGACGTGGCCCAGGCGGTACGGAGCTGGGAGCGCGGGCTGGCGCCGGCCCCGTCGCGGTGGCCGCTGCTGCGGTGCCTGGCGGCGGCGGACGCGCTGGCCGGCGCCCCCGGGCGGGCGGCCGACCGTTACGCGGAGGCCTTCGAGGACCTGACCGAGGAGAGCCGCGGCGGCGAGGCGTGGACCGCGGCGGAGTCGGCGCTGGGCCGGGAGGCGATGGAGGCCCTGCTGGCCGCGGGGCGGCTGCCCGAGGCCCGCCGGGTGTGGGACCGGCTGCGGCCGGCCCAGCGGGAGCAGGGGCGCTTCCGGCTGCTGGCCGCGCGGCTGCTGGCGGCGGAGGGCCACGTGGCGGCGGCCCGGCGGGTCTTCGAGGACGGCTTCGAGATCCCGGACCTGCGGGAGGGGGAGGAAACCCTCGGCGAGGTCTGGGCCTCCCTCACCGACCGGCCCCTGCCGGCCCGCTACGACTTCCGGATGCGGCCGCCGGAGTAGGCCGCACCGGCCGGTCCGGTGGGGTGGGGGCCCGCAGCCCGGCGCGGCCGGGGGAGCGGCGTACGACGGGTGCGGCCGGGGGGCCCGGGGGGCGGCGTGCGGCGGGTGCGGCCGGGGGGGCGGCGCGTCAGGCCCGGCAGAGGACCTCGCCGTTCAGGACCGAGAACCAGGCGTCCGGGTCGGCGCCCCACGCGCGCCAGGCCCCGGCGAGGGAGGCCAGCTCCGCGGGCGTCGCGTGGCCGCCGCCGATGGCGGTGTCCGCATACGCGGAGGCCGTGGTGCGGTCCGCCCACAGGGACGACCACCAGGCGGCCTCCTCGGGCGTGGCGTAGCACCAGGACGTCGCCGAGGAGGCGACTTCGGTGAACCCCGCCTCCCGGGCCCAGGCGCGCAGCCGGCGGCCCGCGTCCGGCTCGCCGCCGTTGGCACGGGCGACCCGGCGGTACAGGTTCAGCCACGCGTCCAGTCCGGGGGTGGCCGGGTACCAGGTCATGGCCGCGTAGTCGGCGTCCCGCGCGGCCACGATCCCGCCCGGGCGGCACACCCGCCGCATCTCGCGCAGGGCCCGGACCGGGTCGCCGACGTGCTGTAGCACCTGGTGGGCGTGGACCACGTCGAAGGAGTCGTCGGGGAAGTCCAGGGCGTGGACGTCGGCCGTGGCGAACGCGATGCCGGTCAGGCCGCGTTCCGCCGCGTACCGCCGGGCCTGGTCCACGATGCCGGCGGCGGCGTCGACGCCGGTGACCCGGCCGCCCGGCGCGACCCGTTCCGCGAGGTCGGCCGTGATCGTGCCCGGCCCGCAGCCCACGTCCAGGACGGACATGCCGGGGCGCAGTTCGCCGATCAGGTACGCGGCCGAGTTCTCGGCGGTGCGCCACCGGTGCGAGCGCAGCACCGACTCGTGGTGGCCGTGGGTGTAGACAGCGGTCTCCTTGGCGGCGTCCATGGCCGGCTCCTCGTCGTCGAAGGGATGCCTCCCCACCGTAGGGGATGTGTTCGTCATCTGAGATGGGCGTTTCGGGATGTGGACATCCCTCCTGCCTGCCAAGAGCACCGGGCCGGGCGGTGGCAGGCGGTCCGGGGGGCGAGGAGAGTGGGCCGCAGGGGGATGGGGCTCCTGGCAGGCAGAGGACGGTGAGGGCCATGCCGGACACGCTGCTCGCGCAGCACGCCGAGGCGCTGCGGCTCTTCGGCGAGCGGGTGCGCGCCGTCGCGGACGACCAGTGGGGCGCGCCGACGCCGTGCGCCGAATGGACCGTGCGGGACCTGGTCAACCACGTCACGGGGGAACAGCTGTGGGTCGTGCCGCTGGTCGCCGGCCGCGGTGTCGACGACGTCGGCGACGAGCTCGCGGGCGACCTGCTGGGCGCGGACCCGGTCGCCGCCTGGGAACGCGCCGCGGCCGCCGCCGCGGCCGCCTTCGCCGCACCCGGCGTGCTGGACCGGACCGTGCGGCTCTCGTACGGTCCCGCGCCCGGGCGGGCGTACTGCTCGGAGCTGACGGCCGACTGCGTGGTGCACGCCTGGGACCTGGCGCGGGGCATCGGCGCCGACGACCGGCTGCCGGACGCTCTCGTCGAGTTCTCCGTCAAGGAGGTCATGCCCTACGCCGACGGGCTGGCGGCGAGCGGCATGTACGACGAACCGCTCGTGGTCCCGGCCGGAGCGGACGCTCAGACCAGGCTGCTCGGGCTGCTGGGGAGGCGCGGCTGAGGACGGCACCACGGCCCGCCGCCCCCGCGCGGCAGGGCCTCTGCGGCGCAGGGCCTCTCCGCATCGCGGCCGTCCGTCCTGCGCCCGGGCCGTCCTGCATGCCCGGCCGCCCGCAGCGCGACAACGGGCATGGCTGGGCACACCATCGTATATAGGCCCGCGTGAGGGCGGGGCGAGTGGCGAGTCCGAAAGGCGGGACGCGGTGGCGGGGACGCAGCACACGACGGCGGAAGGCCGCGGTCCGGTCCGGTACGGCCCTCCCGCACCCCAGCCGGGCCTGCCCGTGCTGCCCGAGCTGGTCTCCGTGCTCGCCGCGGCCGCCGGACGCGCGGCGCCCGAACCCCCCGGCGGCGGGAGGTCGGTACGCGAGGCCGCCTGCCGGTACTGGGGCCGCCGCGGGCTCGCGACCGCCCCGGAGAGCGTCGCGGCCGGCCCCGGCGCGCCCGCGCTGCTCCTCGCGCTGATCGGCGCGTACGGGGGCGACGTCCTGCTGCCCCGCCCGTGTCCCGCCTGGTGGACGCCGCAGCTCCGGCTGCTGGGACGGCGGGCCCACCACGTGCCGACCCCGGCCGAGTGCGGCGGCGTGCCGGATCCGTACGCGCTGCTGGAGACCGTACGACGGGTGCGCGCCGAGGGCGGCGACCCGCGCCTCCTGCTGCTGTCGGTCGCCGACGACCCGACCGCCACCGTGCCGCCGCCGGAGATGCTCCGCGAGGCCTGCGAGGCCGCCGAGTCGGCGGGGCTGTTCGTCGTCAGCGACGAGAGCTGGCGCGACACCCTGCACCGGCCGCACGAGACCCTGGTCCTGAGCCCCGCCGAGATGCTCCCGGACCGGGCCGCCGTCCTCGTCGACCTGGCCGGGGCGCTGCTGCCCGCGGGCTGGCCGGCCGCCGTGGTCCGCTTCCCCGACACCCCCCGCGGAACCTGGCTGCGCGCCCGCACCCTCGACGTCCTCACCGCCACCGGCGCGCTCACGGCCGGACCGGTCGCGGGCGCCGCCGCGTACGCCCTCGACGAGCCGGTCGCCGTCGCCGAGCGGGCCCGCTCGGCCGCGGCCCTGCACGGCGCGGTCGCCGCCGCCGCACACCGGGAGCTGCTCGCCGTCGGGGCGCTGGCCCGGCCCCCGCAGGCCGGCCGGCACTTGTACGCGGACCTGACCCCGCTGCGCGCCGGACTGGCCCGCCAGGGGGTCGGCGACGCCATGGAGCTGGAGGACTGGCTCGGCGGCCGGCTCGGCGCACCCACCCCGGGCGGTCAGCGGTTCGCGGACGAGTCGGTCGCGCTGCGGGTCAGGCTGTCGACCGGGCCGCTGCTGGGCGCGGACCCGGAGGAGCGGCTGGCCGCGCTCACCGCCCGCGACCCGCTGGCGCTCCCGCACGTACGGCGCTCACTGGAACTGCTCGGGTCCGTCCTGCGGGGGCTCGCCTGACCCCTCCCGGGCGCGCGGGGCGTACGGGTTCGCCGCCGCTGCCCGGCCGCCCCGGTCCGCGACCCCCGCCCCGACTGCCCGCGGTGAACGGTTCACGGAGACTTCTCGACGAGGGACCGGAGGGACGCCGCCGCGTCCACGAGCGGCCCCCGAGGCCCGGGAGCGTTCCGCGTCGTTGTGCGCGTACGGCACGGCGGATACGCTCCGTTCGCTGCTCAAGATCACCCCTGCCGGACCACGCGTACGCACGGCACCGCACGTGGGGTCCGGTTTGTCCCCGGGAGGCGCGCACATGGACGACACCGAGCTGCTGTACCTGGGGGTCGCGCGGCAGGCCGAACTCGTCCGCGCCGGCAAGGTGACCGCCCGGCGGCTGGTGGAGGCCTCCCTGCGCCGCACCGAGCGGATCGACCGCCACCTGGGCGCGTTCCGCGTGGTCCGCGCCGAGCGGGCTCTGGCCGAGGCCGGCGCCCGGGACGCCGCGCGCACCGCCGGCGCGGACGGCGGACCGCTGGAGGGCGTGCCGATCGCCGTCAAGGACGAGCTCGACGTCGAAGGCGAGGTGACGACCTTCGGCGGCGCCGCCAACCACACCCCGGCCGTCCACGACTCCGAGGCGGTGCGCAGGCTGCGGGCGGCCGGCGCGGTGATCGTCGGGAAGACGGCCATGCCGGAGTTCGGCCAGTGGCCGTTCACGGAGTCGGCGGCCCACGGCTACACCCGCAACCCCTGGGACACCTCCCGGACCACCGGCGGATCGAGCGGCGGCAGCGCCGCCGCCGTCGCGGCCGGACTGGTCGCGGCCGCCCTGGGCGGCGACGGGGGCGGCTCGATCCGCATCCCGGCGGCCTGCTGCGGCCTGTTCGGCCTCAAGCCGCAGCGGGGGCGCGTCTCCACCGCCCCCCACCCGCACCTCTGGTACGCCCTGGGCACCGTCGGACCGCTCACCCGCACCGTGCTGGACAGCGCCGTCCTGTACGACGTCCTCAGCGGGCCGGTCGCCGGCGACCGCTGGACCGCGCGCCCCACCCGTACGAGCTTCACCGAGGCGGCGTCCACCGACCCCGGCAGGCTCAGGATCGGGTACGCGACCAAGGCGGCGGTGCCCGGCGTGCGCCCGCACCCCGACCACGTACGGGCCCTGCGCGAGACCGTACGGGCGCTGCGCGAACTGGGCCACGACGTGCGGCCCGTCGACCCGCGCTACCCCGACACCACGGCCGCGTTCCTCCCGCAGTTCGGCGGCGGGGTCCGGTCCGAGGCGGCGGCGACGGAGCGGCCGGAGCTCCTGGAGCGGCGCACCCGGCAGACGCTGCGCGTCGCCCGGCTGGCGCCCGAGGCCGTCGTGGAACGGGCGGTCCGCGCCGGGGAGCGGATGGCCGTACGCGCGAACCGGGTCTTCGAGGAGGTCGACGTGCTGCTGACCCCCACCCTCGCCGAACGGCCGCGGCGCGTCGGCGCCCTGGACGGCGCGGGCCTGCTCCGGGCGATGGCCCGCTCGTTCCCGATGATCGCCTACACCGCACTGTGGAACGTCACGGGAAATCCCGCCGCCTCGGTGCCCGCCGGATTCGGCGCGGACGCGATGCCGTTGGCCGTCCAGCTGGTGGGCAGGGAGCACGACGAAACCACCCTCGTGCGGGTGGCGGCGCAGCTGGAGGCCGTGCGGCCGTGGGCGGACCGCAGGCCCGGACATGGCCCCCTCGACAGCGAACAGCGGCCTCCCGCACGGTAGGTCCGCCCCCACGGCCGCCGCCATACCGTCGCGCCCGCCGCCCTGCCGTGGCCACCGCCGCACCGCCGGCGGTGCCGGCTCCCCGTCAGGCCGATCCGGTCGGCCGGGGCGCCCTGATCCGCCGCCGGAGCGCCGGGCCCGCGCTGATCAGCAGGGTCAGGGCGACCGCCAGGGCCACACCCTTCCACGGCTCCGAGAAGAGCGAGCCGCCCACGATGCCGATCAGGCCGTACGCGGCCGCCCAGGCGAGGCAGGCCGGCGCGTCCCCGTGGGCGAAGCGGCGCAGCGGCAACTCCGCCAGCAGGCAGGCCAGCATGACCGGGATGCGGCCCGCAGGCAGCAGCCGGGAGACCACCAGCACCAGCACCCCGTGCTCGTCCAGCTTCGTCTGCGCCTGCTCCAGCCGCTCGGGCGTGGCCCGGCCGCGCAGCCGCTCCAGCCACCGCGAGCCGCCCCGCGAACGCACCCCGCGCTGCCCGAGCCAGTACAGCGCGACGTCCCCGGTGAACGCGGCCGTCGCCGCCACCCCGAACACCAGCAGCACCCCGAAGGGCGGCGCCTGATGGTGGAACGCCACCACCGCCGCCGAACTCACCAGCGCCCCCGTAGGGATCACCGGTACCAGCGCGCCGAGCGCCACCAGGACGAACAGCGCCGGGTAGCCCAGCGCCTGCTGGGTGGTCTCCGGCGGCGCCTGGCCGGCCGCCACCGCGAGGTCGAGCGGGCTCACGGCAGCCGCACCCGCTCGCCGTGCGCGGGGGCCCGTACGGTGACCTTGGGCGCGAGCCGCCGCGCGTGGCGCACGAACTCCTCGCCCGGCGCGTGGAACTCGTGCGGCCGCACCGCGTCCATTCCGATCGGCCAGTACGTCCCGTAGTGCACCGGGACCGCCGCCGCCGGGGCCAGCTCGGCCAGCGCCAGCGCCGCCCGCCCGGCGTCCAGGTGCCCGGGTCCGAGGTACGGACCCCAGCCGCCCACCGGCAGCAGGGCCACGTCCACCGGACCGACCTCCTCGGCCATCGTGTCGAACAGCCCGGTGTCCCCGGCGAAGTAGGTGCGCGCCGCGCCCTCGACCACGTACCCGAGGGCCGGGGCGAGCTGCGGACCGAACGGCAGCCGCCGGCCGTCGTGCCGGGCCGTGACCGCCCGTACGACGACCCCGGCCCGTACCGCGACCTCGTCGCCCGGCGCCACCTCCGTCACCGCCAGGTCCCGCTGCCCGGCGGTCCGGGCCAGCCCGGGCACCGCCTTGCGGGCGCCGCGCGGCACGAGCAGCCGGGTTCCGGGCGCGAGCCGTGCGAGGGAGGGGAGGTGGAGGTGGTCGGAGTGCAGGTGCGAGACCAGCACGACGTCCGCCAGCGCCGCCTCGGGCGGGGGCGGCGCGCCGCGCCGCCGCCGCAGGTGCACGAGGCGCCGCGCGAACAGCGGGTCCGTCAGCAGCCGCACCCCGGAGTCCTCGACCGTGCACGTGGCGTGTCCCCACCAGGTGATCTCGACCGGCATCCGGGCCTGCCTCCCTCGCTCGTCCGTCACCGAGCCTAAAGGCTGCCCCGTCGAAGTGCCCCGAACCGGGGCACCGCCCGGACCGGACCCGGCGGACCCCTCCTCCCCGGCGCCGGATCCGAGTAGGGTCGGGAGCCATGGAAGAGCTGCGCGTGGCCGCTATCGCCAGCCTGACCCCGCTCGAGGACCTGGACGCCGACCCCTTCGCCGTGGACACCCGCAGCCAGCACGCCATGTGCGCGCGCTGGTCCGCGGACCACGGTTACGTGGTGACGCGTCACCTGCTCGTCTACGGGATGCGTCCGGACCACTGCGGGCTGTGGTCCGGCGTCGACGCGGGCCAGGTCGACCTGTTCGTCGCCGCCAACCACCGGGTGCTGGCCCGGGCGCTGCGCTCCGTCGAGGAGTTCGCCGCCGAGTGCGCGCGCCGCGGCGTGCGGCTGGAGACGGCGGGGTACGAAGAGCCCGGCTACACCTCCGCGATGAAGGCCGAGGTGCACCGCCGGCTGTCCATGCCGACCGCCGGGTACGACGGCACCTGACCGGCGCCGCCCGGCCGCCGCGTGACGTACGGCACCTGACCGGCGGCTCCGTACATCCGTGCGCGGCCGGTGTCGCCCGGCCGGGTGAGCGCGGTTGTGCGAGCCTGGAGGCCGGGCCCAAGGGGCGGGACGGTGAGGCGGGTACGGCGTGTTGCGAGGACGGTGGCGGACGACGGGCGCCGCACTGGTACGGGTGGTCCTCGTGTGGGCGGTGTCCACGCTCACGATGCTCGCCCTGGCCGGGGCTCTGCCGGACTTCCGGCTCCGGTCCGGCAACGGCGACAGCGTCACCAAGATCGGGCTGACCGCCGCCTGGGGCGCCGGGGCCTTCGGCCTGCTGAGCGCGCTCGTCTGGCCCGTCCTCGTCCGGGCCCTGCTGCTGGTGCCCGCGCTGGTGCTCGGGCTGCTCGTCTTCTTCCTGAACGGCTCGCTGCTGCTGATCGCGCTCAGCCTGGTCCCCTCCGGCGGCGAGGTGGCCCCCGACACCGCGGTGGTGGTGGCCGCGGTGATGTCCGCGGTGGCGTCGGCGACCTCCACCGCGCTCGCGGTGCGCGACGACGAGGCGTACCGCAGGCGCCTCTACCGCCTCGCCGACCGGCGCCGCCGGCGCCAGGGCCGGTCCGGTGCGCGCGGAGCCGGCGGGGCGCCGCCCGGACTGGTCTTCCTCCAGCTCGACGGGGTCGGGTACGAGGTGCTGCGCCGGGCGGCGGGCAGCGGGCTGATGCCGACGCTGGCCGGCCTGCTGGACAGCACCCACCGCGTCACGTCCTGGCGTACGGACTGGTCCAGCCAGACCGGCGCCAGCCAGCTCGGCATCCTGCACGGCTCCACCTTCGACGTGCCCGCCTTCCGCTGGTACGAGAAGGACACCGGCGAGGTGGTGGTCTGCAACCGGCCCACCAGCGCCGCCGAGCTCCAGCGCCGCGCCGTCGAGCGCACCGGCGACGGCGGCCTGCTCACCCTGGACGGGGCCAGCCGGGGCAACCTGTTCAGCGGCGGCGCCGACCAGCTGGCGCTCGTGCTCTCCGTCTCGGCCCGCCGCGGCCCTGCCAACCGGTCCCGCGCGGGCTACTTCGCGTACTTCTCCGACCCGGCCAACGCGGTCCGCACCGCACTGTCCTTCGTCGCCGAGGTGGGCCGCGAGATCGGCCAGTCCGTCCGGTCGCGGCTGCGCAAGGAGGAGCCGCGGGTCGGCCGGGGCGGGCTGTACCCGCTGATCCGGGCCTTCGCCACCGTCATCGAACGGGACGTGGTGGTGGCGGCGGTGATCGGCGACATGCTGGCCGGCCGCGCCGCGGTCTACGCGGACCTGGTCGCCTACGACGAGGTCGCCCACCACTCGGGCCCGCGCGGCCGCGACACCGACCAGGTGCTGGCCCGGCTCGACCGCAGCCTCGCGCTGATCGGCCGGGTCGCCGAGCACGCGCCGCGCGCCTACCGGGTCGTACTGCTCTCCGACCACGGCCAGAGCCCGGGGGAGACCTTCCTCGGCCGGTACGGGCTCACCCTCAAGGACCTGGTCCGGGCGGGCTGCGGGCTGCCGGTCTCCCGCCGGGCGGGCCGTACCCGCAGCGGCGCAGAGGCCCGGGCCGCCGTCCTCGCGGCCCTGCACCGGCCCGTGGAGGAGGGGGAGGAGGCCCGCCCGGGCCCGGGCTCCGATCCGGTGGTCCTCGCGTCCGGCAACCTCGGGCTGATCTCCTTCCCGGACGTCCCCGGCCGTGCCACGCGGGAGCGGATCGAGCGCGCGCACCCGGCCCTGCTGACGACGCTGGCCAACCACCCGGGCGTGGGTTTCCTGCTGGTCGACGGGGTGGTGCTGGGCGCGGGCGGGGCCGAGGCCCGGCTCGACGTCCCCGGCGCGGCCGAGGGGCTGCTCGCTCCCTTCGGTCCGGGCGCGGCGGAGGCGGTCCGGCGCACCGACACCTTCCCGCACGTGGCCGACGTGATGGTCAACTCGGCGTACGACCCGGGGACGGGGGAGGTGCACGCCTTCGAGGAGCAGATCGGCTCGCACGGCGGGCTCGGCGGAGAACAGGGCCACCCGTTCCTGATGTGGCCGACCGTGCTGTCCGAGCCGGACGCGGGCCTGGTGGGTGCGGAGGCGGTGCACGGCGTACTGCGGCGCTGGATGCGCGAGGCTGACGGTCCGCAGGTGCCGGTGGCCCTCCCGCAGGGCGCACGCTCCGGCCCGGCGGACGGACCGGAGGTGGGACCGGGGGGCGCCCCGGCGGTGGGGCCGGCGGACGGACCGGCTGTCCGGCCGGTGGTGGAGAATCACCGGCCGGAGGGGGCCGCCGGCGGAACCTTTCCTTCCGTCGAGGGTGCCGTACGGGACGAAACCCGCTGATTTGGTGCGCCCCTCGCCGTGGTCAACCATGGATCGACCTGCCCACCATGTGAGACATCTCGAGGCGCACCCCCGATGACCAGCACCGCAGCCCCAACCACCCGGGGCGACACCCCGCAGGACACCGCGCCCCGGGGAGCCGCCGGAGACCCCGCCGCCCCGGAGCCCCGCCCGCAGGGCGACCGGCACGCCCGGCGGTTCGGCCTCCCCGTCGCCACCTGCCTGGTCATGGGCAACATCATCGGGGGCGGGATCTTCCTCCTCCCCGCCTCGGTCGCCCCGTTCGGCACCATCAGCCTGGTCGCCTTCGCCGTGCTCACCGTCGGCGCGATCGCCCTCGCCCTCGTCTTCGGCCGCCTCGCCCAGCGCCATCCGCGGACCGGCGGCCCGTACGTCTACGCCCGGGCCGCGTTCGGCGACTTCGCGGGCTTCCTCGCCGCCTGGAGCTACTGGATCACCACCTGGGTCTCCAACGCGGCGCTGGCGGTCGCGGCCGTCGGCTACCTGTCCGTGCTGTTCCCGGCCGTCGGCGAGCACAAGTGGTCCATGTGCCTGGCCGCCCTCGCCGTGCAGTGGCTCCCGGCCCTCGCCAACCTCGCGGGCACGCGCTACGTCGGCGCCGTCCAACTGGTCTCCACCGTACTGAAGTTCGCCCCGCTGCTGCTCGTCGCCGTGGGCGGGCTGTTCTTCTTCGACCCCGCCCACCTCGGCCCCTTCCGGGCCACCGACCAGAGCGCGGCCGGCGCCGTCTCGGCCTCGGCGGCGATCCTGCTCTTCAGCTACCTGGGCGTCGAGTCCGCCGCCGTGAGCGCCGGCGAGGTCCGCGACCCGGCCCGCAACGTCGGCCGGGCCACGATCCTCGGCACCGTCGGCGCCGCCACCGTGTACCTCCTGGGCACCCTCTCCGTCTTCGGCCTGGTCGCCCACGACACCCTGGTCGCCTCCCGGGCCCCCTTCACGGACGCGGTCAACGCCATGTTCGGCGGCACCTGGGGCGGCACGCTGGTCGCCTGCGCCGCCGTGGTCTCGATGGTCGGCGCCCTGAACGGCTGGACGCTGCTCAGCGCGCAGACCCCGTACGCCGCCGCCAAGGACGGGCTCTTCCCCGAGGTGTTCGCGACGCGCAGGCGCGGCGTCCCGGTGGCCGGAGTCCTCGTCACGGTCACCCTCGCCTCGGCCCTGACCGTCTACAACTACACCGCCGGCCCGCAGGGCGTCTTCGAGGTCCTGGTCCTGGTCACGACCTTCACGGCGACCGTCCCCTACCTCCTGTCCGCCGCCGCGCAGATCTACTTCCTGCTCTCCGGCCAGTCCGAGCGGGTGCACCGCGGCCGCCTGGTCCGCGACACCGCCATCGCCGGCCTGGCCTTCGGCTTCTCGCTGTGGCTGGTGGCGGGCTCCGGGTACGCCGCGGTCTACCAGGGGGTGCTCTTCCTCTTCGCCGGAGTCCTCGTGTACGCCGCGATGTCGGCCCGCAAACGGCGCGCGGCCACCGCGGTCTGACGCGGAGCCGCCGGTCCGCCGCGGTCCCGACGCGGGCCGCCGGGGAGCGGGCGTCCGAGGGGGCGGGGCGCCCGGGGAAAACCAGGTGCCCCGCCCGGTGCGCCGCGGCCACACTGGGCGCACCATCCCCGGACTCCGAAGGACATCCGCGCCCGTGCAGGCTGCCGTCACCGTCACCCCCGCCCAGATCCCCGAACTGCTCCTCGGCCTCGCCACCGTGCGGCCCGTGTTCCTCTGGGGGGCGCCCGGCATCGGCAAGTCCTCGCTCGTGCGGAAGTTCGCCGACTCGCTGGGCCTGGAGTGCGTCAGCCTCCTCGGCACGCAGCTGGCCCCCGAGGACCTGATCGGCGTACCGCAGATCCGGGACGGCCGGTCCGTCTTCTGCCCGCCGGAGGCCATCGCGCGCGACGAGCCGTACTGCCTCTTCCTCGACGAGCTGAACGCCGCCGGCCCGGACGTCCAGAAGGCCTTCTACTCGCTGATCCTCGACCGCCGGATCGGCTCCTACGAGCTCCCGGCGGGCTCCATCGTCATCGGCGCGGGCAACCGGGCCACCGACAACGCCCTCGCGCGGCCCATCGCCTCGGCCCTGGTCAACCGCCTCACCCACGTCCACCTCCAGGCCTCCGCGGGGGACTGGCTCGTCTGGGCCGGCGAGCACGGCATCCACCCCTGGGTCACCGACTACCTCACGGACCGCCCCGACCACCTCTGGTCGCAGCCGCCGAAGACCGAGGAGCCCTTCTCCACGCCGCGCTCGTGGCACATGCTCTCCGACGCCCTGCAGTCGTTCGGGGCCGACCTGGACGAGCACACGCTGAAGATCGTCGCGCACGGCACCCTGACCCCCGCCCACGCGGTGTCCTTCTGCGGCTACGCCAAGATCGTCCGGCATTCCTACGGCATCGAGGCGATCATCAAGGGCGACGCCTCCTGGCCGACCCGCCCCGCCGACCGCGACCTGCTCTACTACCTGGCCGACGCCTTCCGGGGCCGCCTGGTCAAGGAGCTGCCCGCCCAGCGCGAGCACGTCTCGCCCGCCGTCCGGCAGACCGCCTTCCGGGCCAAGTCGCTGCTGGTCCAGCTCGCCGAGATCTCCGTCGAGGTCGCCCAGACCGTCATCGCCGACGACGTCGACGGCCTGCCCGTGCTGCCCGCCTGGTTCCTCGTCGAAGCCGCCCGCGACATGCCCCGCCTGGTCGAGGCCCGCCGGTGAGCCGCCGCTCCGCGGCCAAGGGCGCCCGGCCCGACCCGGCCGCGCAGGCCTTCGCCGAGGGGCTCGCCCTGGTCAAGCGGAACCCGGCCCTCGCCGCCGTCCCCGCCACCATCTGCCGCGAGACCGGGTGCCGGGCCACCCCCGCCGGGGGACTGGCCGCCGTGGACTCCAACGGCACCGTCCACGTCCACCCCACCCGGCGCGCCGAGCCCCGGGAGTGGGCCTGGACCCTCGGCCACGCCCTGCTCCACCTCGGCTTCGGCCACGTCCCGGCCGCGCGCGACCCGGACCGCCCCCAGCCGGACCGCTTCGACCTCGCCGCCCGCTGCGTCGTCGTCAACCGCTTCCTGCTGACCTTCCCGGCCGGCCGCGCCCCCGACCACCTGCCCGCCGAGTACCCGGGCGGCGACGAGGAGCTCCTCGCCGCCCGCTGGCGCCGCGACGGCATCCCGGCCGCCCACGAACGCTGCGGCACCGCCGGCGACCACCCCGACCAGCGCCTCGTCACCTGGCGCAGCTGGGACAACGCCGCCGTCCCCGACTGGGCGACCGCCTTCGCGCACGCCCTGACCCGCAGCGTCTCCGCCGCCATGGAAACGGCGGGCGGCCGCCGCGACCGGGTGACCGGAGAGCGGGTCGCCCAGCGCCCGTGGGACCGGGCCCTGAACTGGTTCGTCTCCTCGTACCCGCTGCTCGGCGGCCTCGCGAGCGGCCTGGAGATCGTCGCGGACGCCGAGCTGGCCCGCGCTCAGGGCATCTCCGTCGCCGCGGTCAGCGCCACCGCCGGGGAGATCTACATCAACCCGCTGCGCACCTTCGACGACGAGGAGTGGCGGTTCGTCCTGGCGCACGAGATGCTGCACGCCGCCCTGCGCCACGGCGAGCGCCGCGGCGCCCGCGACCCGTACCTGCACAACGTCGCCGCCGACTACGTCGTCAACGGCTGGCTGGTCGAGATGCAGGTCGGCAGCATGCCGGAGGGCCTGCTGTACGACCCGTCGCTCCAGGGGCTCTCGGTCGAGGAGGTCTACGACCGCATCGCCACCGACCTGCGCCGCGTGCGGCGGCTCGCGACGCTGCGCGGCAAGGGCACCGGGGACATCCTGGGCGAGCCGCTCGCGCACGGCGCGCAGCGCCCGTACGCGGACCTCGACGAGTTCTACCGGCGAGGCCTGGTCCAGGGCTTCGACCTGCACGAGGCGGGGGAGCGCGGCCTGCTGCCCGCCGGGCTGATCCAGGAGATCCGGGCCCTGGCCCACCCGCCCGTGCCCTGGGACGCGGCGCTCGCCCGCTGGTTCGACGCGTACGTACCCCGCCCCGTGGCCGTACGGTCCTACGCGCGCCCGGCACGCCGCCAGGCCTCGACCCCGGACATTCCCCGCGCGGGCCGGTACTTCCCGCCCGAGGAGGTCGCCCGCTGCACCTTCGGGGTGGTGCTCGACACGTCGGCGTCGATGAACGCCGGCCTGCTCGGCAAGGCGCTCGGCGCGATCGCCTCGTACGCGGAAGCCCGCGACGTACCGGCGGCACGCGTCGTCTTCTGCGACGCGGCGCCGTACGACGCGGGCTATCTGCCCCCGACCGACATCGCGGGCCGGGTACGGGTCCGGGGACGCGGCGGCACCGCCCTGCAGCCGGCGATGGACCTGCTGCAGCGGGCGGAGGACTTCCCGCCCGGCGCCCCGGTGCTGGTGATCACGGACGGACAGTGCGACACCCTGCGGATCCGGCGCGAGCACGCCTTCCTGGTTCCGCAGGGCGCCTCCCTGCCGTTCACCCCCCGGGGGCCGGTGTTCCGGCTGGCCCGGGAGGCCGGGCCGACTCAGTCGAGGTAGTCGCGCAGCACCTGCGAGCGCGACGGGTGGCGCAGCTTCGACATGGTCTTGGACTCGATCTGGCGGATGCGCTCACGGGTGACCCCGTACACGCGGCCGATCTCGTCCAGCGTCTTCGGCTGGCCGTCGTTGAGGCCGTAGCGCATGGAGACCACGCCCGCCTCGCGCTCCGAGAGCGTGCCCAGGATCGACTGGAGCTGCTCCTGGAGGAACGTGAAGGACACCGCGTCCGCGGGCACGACCGCCTCGGAGTCCTCGATGAGGTCACCGAACTCGCTGTCGCCCTCCTCACCCAGGGGGGTGTGCAGGGAGATCGGCTCACGGCCGTACTTCTGGACCTCGATGACCTTCTCGGGGGTCATGTCCAGTTCCTTGCCCAGCTCCTCCGGAGTGGGCTCGCGGCCCAGGTCCTGGAGCATCTGGCGCTGCACGCGGGCGAGCTTGTTGATGATCTCGACCATGTGCACGGGGATGCGGATCGTGCGCGACTGGTCGGCCATGGCACGCGTGATCGCCTGCCGGATCCACCAGGTCGCGTACGTGGAGAACTTGAAGCCCTTGGTGTAGTCGAACTTCTCAACGGCGCGGATCAGACCGACGTTGCCTTCCTGGATCAGGTCCAGGAAGAGCATGCCGCGGCCGGTGTAGCGCTTGGCGAGGGAGACCACGAGGCGGAGGTTGGCCTCCAGCAGGTGGTTCTTCGCCCGGCGGCCGTCCGCGACGAGGATCTCCAGCTCGCGCTTGAAGGCGGGCTTGTGGTCCTCCTCCTCTTCGAGCTTGTACTCGGAGAACAGGCCCGCCTCGATGCGCTTGGCGAGCTCGACCTCCTGCTCGGCGTTGAGGAGCGGCACCTTGCCGATCAGCTTCAGGTAGTCCTTGACGGGGTCGGCGGTGGCACCGGCCACCATGACCGTCTGCGCCGGGGCGTCGTCCTCGTCGTCGTCGGACAGGACGAAGCCCGCGGTGCCGCCGGGCTTGGGGGTCTCCTCCTCGGCCTCGTCGGCGGGGTCCTCGGCCGCCCAGTCCTCGCCGACGGCGGGGGTCTCGCCCTCGTCGGCGTCCTTGGCACCGGTCTTCTTGGCGGCCGCGGCCGTCTTCTTCACGGCCGTCTTCTTGGCGGCGGTCTTCTTGACCGTGCGCTTCTTCGGCTCGGCGGCGGCGTCCGCCGTCACCTCGTCCTCGGTCGCGGCGGCCGGCGAAGCGGATATCGCCGCAGCGGTGGCCGCGGCCGCGCTGGCCGAGGTCTTGCGCGCGCCGATGGGGCGGGGCGGAGCCGCCGCCTTCTTGGTCACGGCGCGTGCCGGGGCGGCGGCCGCCTTGCGGGGCTTCTTGGCCGCGGCCTTGGTGGCGGGGGCCGCGCTGACGTGAAGGGCGACACCCTCCTCGTCCAGAACCTGGTTCAGGCTGCGCAGGACCCGCTTCCACTGGTCCACCGGGATGCGACCGGCCTCGAAGGCCTGGCGCACGTCGTCACCGTTGATGTGACCCTGCTCGCGGCCGCGCTCGACGAGCGCGACGAGGGCCTCCGATTCGGCGATCTCCGGAGGGAACGTACGGGACGGGCTGAGCGACACAAGGAGCCTCTCGTTGCGAACAAATAAGGGGTGGGCGGGACATCATCGCGCGAACTCGGGAAACAGACCCGAGGGGGGTCTGTATTCCGGGGCCGCGCGAGGACACCTGTCGGTTCATCGCATGCCCGAGTCGATTCGTTACGCGCTGAATTGAGTGACCTGCGCCACGCTGTGGCCGCGCAACCGATCCGGCGTGGATCCGTCCGCCCATTTCGTCAGCCCGTTTTGCGGGCTTCGATCAGGAATCGGGCGGTCTGCGCGACGAACGGGCCGTCGCTTTCGATCTGTTCGTGCAGCTCGCGCAAGCGGTCCCGGTACTGCCCGACCGTGAAGCCGGGCACCATCCAGATCACCTTCCTCAGAAAGTAGATCACGGCTCCGATGTCGTGGAACTCCGTCCGCAGCCGCTCGGAGCGCAGCTCGACGACTTCCAGGCCCGCCCCGGCGGCCGCGGCGACCGCGTCGTCGGGGTGCCGGCCGCGCCGGACCCGCTCCGGCTGCGGGCCGAGGAAGAACTCGACGAGCTCGAAGACGCTCGCCGGACCGACCTGCTGGGAGAGGTACGCGCCGCCCGGCCGCAGGACCCGCGCGATCTCTTCCCACCACACGGTCACCGGATGCCGGCTGGTCACCAGCTCGAAGGCCTCGTCGCCGAAGGGCAGCGGCGGCTCGTCGGCGTCCGCGACCACCGCCGCGCCCAGCGGGTGCAGCAGCCGGGTCGCCTTCTCGATGTTGGGCGGCCAGGACTCGGTGGCGACCGTCAGCGGGGGCAGGGGACCGGCCCCGGCGAGCACCTCGCCGCCGCCGGTCTGGATGTCGAGGACGGACCCCACGCCGGCCAGCCGCTCGCACAGGAGCCGCTGGTAGCCCCAGGAGGGGCGCTGTTCCGTGGCCCTGCCGTCGAGCCACGAGAAGTCCCAGCCGTCCACAGAGACGGATTCGGCCTCGGCGACAAGATGGTCGAAAGTGCGCGTCATGCCTCGATCGTCCCAGGCCTCGGACCGGGTAACCACCGGATATGTCGACTACAGTGGGCGGCGGGCCGTGACTGGCGTTCGGGTGGATCACCACCGGGGAGCGGCCCGGCGTACGCGTGTACGCCGACTGCCGCGCGCCTGGGCGAACCGCTATCCCGCAGCGACGTTCAGGAGACCCCGTGACGACTGCCCAGACCGCCGGTGCCCAGCTCATGGACGGCACCGCACTCGCCCGCCGCATCTCGGAGCGGACCGCCGAACTCGCGGCCGCGATCACCGGCCGCACCGGCACCGCGCCCTGCCTCGCGACCGTGCTGGTCGGCGAGGACCCCGCGTCGGTGACGTACGTCCGCATGAAGCAGAAACGCTGTGCCAAGGCCGGCATCACCTCCCGCCACGTGGAGCTGCCGGCCGAGACCACCACCGAGGAGCTGGTGGCCGCCCTCACCGCGCTCTCCGCGGACCCGGAGGTCAGCGGCATCCTGCTCCAACACCCCGTCCCGCACCACATCGACGAGCGCGCCGCCTTCGAGGCCATCGCCCCCGGCAAGGACGTCGACGGGGTCACCATGCACTCCTTCGCCGCCATGGGTTTCGGCCTGCCGGGCTTCGACTCCTGCACCCCCGGCGGCATCATGCGCCTGCTGGAGGCCTACGACGTCGACCTCACCGGCAAGCACGCCGTCGTCGTCGGCCGCAGCGCGATCCTCGGCAAGCCGGCCGGGATGCTGCTGCTGGAGCGCCACGCCACCGTCACCTACTGCCACTCCCGCACCGTCGACCTCCCGTCGATCGTGCGCCAGGCGGACGTGCTGGTCGCCGCCGTCGGCAAGGCCGAGTTCATCCGGGGCGAGGACATCAAGCCGGGCGCCGTGGTCCTGGACGCCGGGTACAACGAGGGCAACGTCGGCGACGTCCACTTCGAGTCGGCCGCCGCCCGCGCCTCGCTGATCACCCCGGTGCCCGGCGGGGTCGGCCCGATGACCATCGCCGTCCTGCTGGAGCAGACCGTACGGGCGGCCGCCGAGCAGGCCGGGCTGGACCTCGCGGACCTCTGACCCCCTCCGCGCGCACCGCGCACGGCGAACGCCCCGGGCCCTTCGGTCCGGGGCGTTCCGTATCCGGGGGTAACCCCCGCGGGCGGGGCGCTCACGGGGGCGCCCGGGGCGGCCTGACGCCCCCCGGGCGCCCCTGCGCGGCGCCGCCGCGCCCCCGGGCGGCCGCGACGACGGGGGAGCAGCGGAACTCGCGCGCCAGGTCGGTCAGGGCCTGGCAGTCCAGCCGGTACGGCTCCGGGGGCGGGTCCTCCCCGGCGGCCCGGCCGCGGCAGGCGGCGGCGAGCACCGCCGCGTCCGCGACGACGGCGGCCCGCTCCTCGCCTAGGCCCTGGGCGCGCGCGGCCCGGTACGCGGCGCACCGGACGGCGGGATCGAACCAGCGTGCGAGGGCCAGGATCCCGTCGTCGATCACGGACTCCCGGTGGATCAGGCGGATGCCGACCGGTGACCACCAGTTCATGGGGACCGTCCGGACCTGGGACGCGGCGAACCCGCGCAGCTCCTTCCACAGCGGGTGCAGCCGCCGGTACTGGCTGAAGTCCCGCCAGGCCGCCGACCCGCCGATCAGCGGCACGATGAAGCCGGAGCCCACCATCAGGGCCGCCGCCGAGGCCAGCGGCGGCGCCAGGTCCGTGGACAGCCGGTCCCAGTCGCGGCCGGTCCAGCGGGCGCAGAGCGCCGCCCACTTCGCCGCGTTGTAGCCGAGGTCCAGCAGCCCGCCCAGCACGATCAGGGCCAGGCCGGTGCGCAGCGGGCGCAGCGAGGGGTCGGCGTGCCGCAGCCACATCCCGCACAGCCCGGTCAGCGCCGAGGTGCCCACGGTGTGCGCCAGCAGGTAGCAGACGATCATCTCCCGGATCCACGGGGTGTTGGCGTAGTACGTGTCCAGGTCCCGGAGCCGTTCCACCGGCGCGTCGCCGATCACGAACAGGACGACGATCAGCAGGGTGACGGTGCCGAACACGGCCACCGTCAGCCGGGTGGCCCGCCGCACCGCGGCCGGCGGACCGCCGGCCCAGTGCAGCACCAGGACGACGCACGACCCGGAGAAGGCGGTCAGCGTGCCGAACACCAGCGGGGCCGAGAAGTTGACCACGCCGGTGAGGCGGTTGACCGCGGCGATCGTCGGCGGCGCCGCGAGGACCATGACCAGGCAGCCGACCAGCAGCAGCGCGCACACGGCCCGCATCAGCGGCTGGTCCCAGCCGCGGCGCAGCGTCGGCAGCTTGACGAGCAGGACCAGGCTCAGCACCGCGCCCGGCGCGTAGAGGATGACACCGTCCGTCATCGGGCCCGGCCGACGGGGTCGGCGGGGCCCGCTTGACCGGCCGCCTCACCCGCCCCGGGTTCGGGATCCGGAACGGGCCCGGTGGCGGCGGTGTGCACGGCTGCGGCGGCGCCACCGACGGTGTGCAGGGCCCCGGCCGTCGAGCCCGCCACCGGTGCGGCCGCCGCCGTCGAGCCCGCCGCCGGTCCGGCCGCCGGTCCCGCCGTGTTCCCGGTACCCCGGGGCCCTGCGGCCTCGCGGTCGAGCCCGGCGACCGTGCGTTCGGCCGCGGTCAGCGGCGGAGCCTTCAGCGCGCCCCGCTCCGAGGCCCGCAGGACCTGCCACACCACCGACGGGCTCAGCCAGTGCGTCGGCGCGCTGCTCATCGTGATGACCTGGAGGAAGGCGGCGGTCAGCGTCTCCCGGGTGGTCGCGCCGGTCATCAGCCGGCTGACGTACGCGTTGAGCACCCCGGCGCCGGCGCGCGGCTTCATGCCCGTGGCGCCCGGGTAGAGGATGTCCTGCGAGGTCGCCAGCTCCCACGCGGTGCCCACCTGCGGGGCGATCGCCCGCTGCGCGTCGCGGCCGAAGCCGGGGTGGGCGAGCCCCTTGGCGCGGAGCAGGGCGCGGACGGCGAGCAGCCCCTTGGCGGCGACCGTCATGCCCTGCCCGTACAGCGGGTTGAAGGTGGCGACCGAGTCGCCGACGGCGAAGAACCCGTCGGGCAGGTCGGCCTTCTCGAAGTAGACCCGCCGGTTGGCGGTGCCCTGGGTGACGGCCACGTCCGTGAGGGGCTTGCGCCCCTCCAGGAGCTCCCCGACGATCGGGTCCCGGATGCCCTTGGCGAACGGGATGAACTGCTCGGGGTCGCCGGTGGGCTGGCCGCCGCGGGTACCCGAAAGGGTGGCCTGCCACTGGCCGTTCTCGATGGGCACGATCGTGGCCGTCCGGCCCGGGACGGGCACGCGGGGGTCGGACTGCACGTTGACGATGGGGAAACCCTGTGCGTGGGCTCCGGCGGGCGCCTCGAAGATCCGTGTCGCGTAGACCAGGCCGGAGTCGACCTCGGCCTGTCCGACGTCGCCCGCGCCGAGCTCCCGCAGCCAGGCGCGGGCCCGGGAGCCGCGCCCGCTCGCGTCGACCACGAGGTCGGCACTGATCAGCGCGCCCTCCCCGTCCGGCGTGTCGACGCGTACGCCGGTCACGCGGGCGGCCGTGCCCTCCAGGCTCCGGACCCGGCTCCGCTCCAGGGTGGTGACGCCCTCCAGGGCGTTCACCCGGGCGCGGACCACCGAGTCCAGGAGGTCGCGGCTGCACGAGACGTTGAACTGCTTCTCCCCGTACCGGGGGATCCAGCCCTGGGCGGTCTTGGTGACCAGGTCGGTGGGCAGGCTGCGGCGGATCGCGCCGGCCGCCGTCCAGTCCCCGGTGATGCCCGGCAGTATCTCCTCGATCGCGCGCGCACCGCCGGACCACATGACGTGCACGTGCCGGGCCTGGGGGAGCCCGCGGCGCGGCGCGGGGCTGTCCGGGAAGGTGTCCGCGTCGATGATCGTGACCGTCGCGTGCTCGGCGAGGACGGCGGCCGCGAGGAGGCCGGCCATGCTGCCGCCGATGACGACGGCGCGGTGGGGCGGAGAAGACTGGGTCATCGTGTGGTGCTCTCTGTCGGGGCCGTGCGGAGGCATCGGCGCGAAGGGTTCGGCGCAGGCGGCTGAGGTCACGGGGGTGACGCTCAGCGGCCCCAGCCGAGCGAGGTCTTGATGCGCTCGATCGCCTCGGGGAACTGCTCTTCCCGGGGTGGCGGCAGGTACGGCTTGAGGATCTTGCCGAGGTACAGCCCGAAGATCTCGGCCCGGATCTCCGCCGGGTCCCCCCGGTCGGCCCGGGCGGCGACGTGCCGGACGACGGTGCTCAACCCCGTGTCCCCGCGCAGCAGTTCCGCCAGGTCGCCGTGGTGCCCGGTCCGTCGCGCGGCGACCGCCGGGCCCGGCCCGTGACGGTCGCAGGTGCCTTCGTCCAGGTGCCACAACTCGTGGCAGGCGATGACCAGCTGGTGCTCGGGCCGGGTGCGTTCCTCGATGACGAGGAGGTCGCGCTCGTCCATGTCCAGCCACAGCCCGCTGGCCGTGTCGGGCGGGAAGGAGGCGAACCGGAAGTCAACCTTCCGGCCGCTGCCGCGGCGCCGCCCGTAGGCGGCGCACAGCCCTCCGATGATCCCGCCGGCGTCGGTGGGCGGGGCCAGCCGCGCGCCCGCGAGCAGTTCGCGGCCGAGTTTGCGCATCGCCCGTGTGGTCCTCATGGTGCTTCCCCCCCGGCGGTCCTGCCGCCGGCCGCCGCAATGTCGTCCCCGGCCGGACGGCCGAGCTGCCCCTCGCGCGCCAGCAGGTCGTCCAGGTGGTCGGCGAGGGACTTCCAGCCCAGCGGGGAGAGCCGGCCGGCCCGGGTGACGATGCTCCGTACGTCGTGCGCCCGCAGTACGGCGAGCAGCGGGTTCTCCTCCGGCCGCTCCACGGACCGCAGTTCGTGCTCGATCGCGGTGAGCGCGGTGGTCAGCGCCTCGGTGTCGTCGGCCAGCAGGAAACCGCCGTCCACCCCGTAGAACCGCTGGATCCCGGCGGCCGCGGCCAGGTTCGGCAGTCCCTCCCCCCGGGCGAGGCGGGTCAGCGACTGGCCGGACGCGTCGAAGGAACGGGCGATGGCGGAGAGGGAGTGGGGGTGCCCGTCCCCCCGTACGCGGGTGCGCCGCAGGTGCTCGAACCGCTGGTGCACCTGTTCCTTCAACGGGAGCCGGGGCGGCCTGCCGTCGAGGGTGAGACGGATGTCCCCGGGGGTGATCCCGGTGAGGTACGAGAGGTGCTCCAGCCCGTCCGGGCCCTCGGGGGCGGCGGAACCCGACAGGGCCAGGGCCCGTTCCACCGCGCTCTTGGCATCGGCCAGCAGGAAGCCGGCGTACACCCCGAAGAACCGCTGTACGCCCGCGGCGTGGCCCAGCCGGGGCAGCCCGGTGCCCGCGTTGAGCGGGCCGAGGGAGGCGCCGGGCGCGTCGAAGTCCTCGGCGATGGCGGCGAGCGGCCACTCCCGGCCGTGCTTGTCGAGACGGGTGGCGCGCAGCCGCAGGAACCGCTGGTGCACGCGCCGCTCCAGCGGCGTCACGGGCGCGGTGCCGGCCACCACCCCCGCGATGCGGGCGGGTTCGACCCCGCTGAGGTGGCTCAGCCGCTCCGCGCCCAGAGGGTCGCAGGGGCCGGGTCCGCGCCGCCGCGCCAGCTCCTCGACGCGGCGCCAGAGGGCGGCGAGGTCGGGGCGGGCGGGATCTGGCACCGGCTGATGCTCCGTAAGTCGACAGGGCGTTCGAGCGGTCTGGCTGCGTGAAGCCTAGCCGCCCGCCCCGGGCCGAACCAGGAAAACCCCAACGTTTCCTGATCTCCACCTCAAGAAAGGTTGGGACGCGCCCGCTTGCCGGACCGCCCGCCCCGACTCCCCGTTCCGGGCGGCGGATCAGTCGCGGTGGATCCGGTCGACGCCGTACCACCGCGCCACGCAGGCGGCGACCCAGTCCCGCTCGTAGGTCCCGGTGAAGAAGGGCTCGGCGAGGCTGCCGATGTGCAGGGGCCGGTAGCCCACCTCCGGGGCGCCCCGCGCCACTTCGGCGCGGATGCGGGCGTTCTGGGCGTCCCAGGCCACGGAACGGGTGACGGTGGCGGTCGTCAGCCGCTGGACGTCCGGGACCAGCACGGCGACGGAGGCCAGCGTCAGGCAGCCCGCCGCGACGGCGCCGCCCGCCAGGACCGCGTCGGCGGTGCGCCGGCCGAGGCGGCCCGGCAGCCACCGGGCGGCCCACGCGCCCAGCAGGGCGCCGTAGCCGCACAGCGCCAGTTCCATCGGCACCAGGTAGCTCGTCCAGGTACGGGCGTACGTCCACCCGCTCGGGCCGTACCCGCTGCGCAGGCCCACCACCACCGCCAACGACCCCAGCACCACCACGGGCACCGGGAGCAGCAGCAGGGCGGCCAGCGTCGTGCGCGGCACGGTCCGCCGCCGGCCGTCGCCTGTGGCCCACTCGGCCGGCTCGTCCCGCTCGCCCTGCCCGGGCCGCTTCCCGGGCCCGCGTCCGCGGCGCCGGATCGCCAGGCCCAGGAGGACGCCCACGGTGACGGCTCCCAGGTAGGCCCACCGGCCGCTGACGGAGTCCCACATGTACAGCCAGTCCCGGACGGTGCCCCTGAGTTCGCCCGCGGAGAGCAGTGACTCCCTCTCCGGCTGCTGGGCCCGCCGCCAGCGGGCGCCCGGGGAGGTGTAGAGCACGACCAGACCGCAGACGAGCCCGGAACACCACAGCAGGCACCAGACGAGGGGGCGCCGGCTGCGCGCCAGTCCGAGGCGGGGCAGGCAGAGCAGCCCGATCCCGGCGGCAAGGAGCCCGCTGACGAGCGCGAACGGCTCGCTCAGCGTGCCGAGCGAGAAGGCGATGAGGAACGCCGCGACGCATCCGGCCGTACGGACGCCCGCGCGGGGATGGCCGACGGTCCGGACGGCCAGCAGCAGCGCCCACACGCCGATGACGCTCGGCAGGGTGTGGGAGATCGTGGCGGGGCCCCACAGCAGCACCTGATAGCTGCGGGTGCCCGCGAAGTACAGCAGCGCCTGCACGACCAGGGCGCAGGCGATCAGCACGAGGACCGGGGGCCTGCCGCCGAGGAAGCGGGCGAAGTGCCGCCCGAGCAGGACCAGTCCGACGGTGAAGGAGACGGCGATGACCGTCGGGAGGACTTTCGTCCCGGCCAGTCCGTCGCCGTACACGACGCCGCTCAGGAAGGCGTTGGCGATCCTGCCGTTCTGGGTCGAGTAGAAGTCGGCGGTGATGCCGAGGACCCCCATGTCCCGGGCCTTCCACGCGGCGCACCAGTCGTCGGACGTGGGCCGCAGGTAGAGGCCGAGGAAACAGCCGACGGCCGTCAGGGCTCCGGCCGCCGCGACGAGCACCGCCCCGGCCACCGGGAGGATCCCGCGCAGCAGGGGGCGGCGGCCGGTTCGCCGGCCCGCCCCGGCGGAGCGCGCCCGGACGCCCTCGTCCTCGTCCTCGACCGCAGTAGTGGTCATCCACCACCCTTTCGCCGTGGGGCCCGGCCGGAGGGGCGGCCGGTGCGCCCCGCCGACGGCGGTGATCGCACGGCCCGTCGAACACCCATGATGTGCACGGCCCGCCGCCCCCGGCATCCGGTGGTGGGCCAGGCCGGGCACCGGGCCGCGGGACCCCCGGACCCTCCCGGCCCGGGAGCGCACCGCTCACCCGGGCGGCGGGCCAGCCGTGGCGGCCTCCGTACCGGTCTCCCAGGATGGGGACTCCAGGTCGGCTGCCGCGCGGACCCGGCGGAGGGAGTGGCGGTGCCCGGTGTCCTGCTCGTCCGGTGGTCGGCCGTCACGGCGGCCCTGGCGTGCGCCGCCGTCCCCGTGTGCACCGCGGGCCCGCCGTCCGCGGGGCGGGTCGCCGGCGCGGCGCGGCCGGCGCTCGTCCGGCCCGTGGGCCACCACGACCGAGGCGGGGCCGAGCACGAGAGCGCCCGCCTCTACGGGCCCGCGTCGATGCAGAGCGTCCCCGCCGTCGGCGTCCTGTCCAACACGACCGCCGCCGAAGGCGTCCCGCCGTCCGTCGCCGAGGGCGCGCGCTACGTGCGGGGCAGCAACGTCCTGCGGCTGGCCTCCGGCCGGCTGATGTACCTTCCGGCCGGCCGGACCGCGTCGGCCGTGGTCGCCGCCGACCACCTGCCGGCGTGGTGGCAGGTCGCCCGGAGCCGCGCCTGGCTGGCCTCCGGCCGGGTCCCGGGCCGGACGCCCGCCCAGCGCAGGGCCGCCGAGCGGGCGCTGCTGGCCATGCGCGCCCTGCTCCGGCCGAACGGCGCCATGGCGGCCGGGTGGAGCCCGGGTTGGAAGTACTCCTGGCCGCGCGACTCCAGCTTCGCCTCCGCCGCGTTCGCGCACACCGGCCACGACGCCGAGGCCTACCGGATCCTGCGCTACAGCGCCGCGACCCAGCGCGCGGACGGTACCTGGGAGGCGCGGACGAAGCTCGACGGGACCGGCCCGCCCGACGGCCGGCGGTGGCAGCTCGACGCCGGCGGCTGGGTGCCGTGGGCCGCCTGGCAGTGGTACCGCACGGCCCCGCCGGCCACCCGTACGGTCCGGCTGGCCGCCCTCTACCCGATGGTCCGCAAGGCCGCCGACCACGCCGCGGGTTCCCTGCGGGCGGACGGACTGCCCCCGGCCTCCCCCGACTACTGGGAGCTGACGACGCCCGCCGCGAACATCGGTACGGCGGCGCCCCTGCTCGCCGGGCTCAACGCCGCCGCGGACCTCGCGCGGGAGGCGGACCGGCCGGCCGAGGCGGCGCGCTGGTCCCGCGCCGCGCGCCGGCTCTCCGCGGGGATCGCCGCCCGCTTCGCGCCCGTGGGGTACCAGCGCACCGCCGACGGCCGGCACGGCCACGACAGCGCGGTGGCGTTCATGGCGCCGCCCTTCAACGCGGCCCCCGCGGGCCTGCCCCGCGCGCTGGACACCACGTACCGGGCGCTGCTGCTGCCCAGCGGGGGGCTGACCCCCGGGAACGACCCCGCGGCGCCGTGGGGCGGGAGCGCCTGGACGCCCAGTACGGCCTTCTTCGCCCTCGCGTGGGCCGCGACGGGGAAGCCCGGGAAGGCGGGACCGGTGCTGGACTGGGTCCTCTCCAAGCAGAACGTGCTCGGCGAGCTGCCGGAGAAGGTGGACAGGGAGGGCAGGCCGTCCTCGGTCGCGCCCCTCGCGTGGACGGGCTCGATCGCCGTCCTGGCCCTCGTGGCGCTCGACGGCACGCCGCTCCCCCCGCCGCCCCTGCTGCCGTGACGGCGGCGCCCGCGTCGCCCGGACGGGACCCGTCCCGTCACCGGCCCCCGCCGCCACCGGTCAGCGCTGCCACCCGGAGCCGGGGCGTGCGGCCTGCGCGAGCGTCGAGGGCGGTACCGCGCCGTGCCACGGGGAGTACGGAGTGAGGCTGCCGACCGGTTCGGACCCGGCCGGGGGAGCCGTCGTGACGTGCAGGCCGGCGTCCAGGCCGAGGGCCGCCGCGACGGCCGTGCCGTCGGGCTGTGCCAGGGCCGCCGGCGCGCCCGTGTAGAGCATCCGGGACTCGGACCAGGACGGTGCGCCGCCGGGGCCTGCCAGGCCGACCGTGCCCGCGCCCGCCCGGCCCGTCAGCAGGTGGCCCGCGACGCCGACGGCGCCGTAGCCGCCCTCACCGCCCGCCTCGGTGACCGGGGAGAACGCCGGTGCGGGCCCGTCGGCCGTGGCCAGGGTCGTACCGACGGCGCCGGTGCCCGGCTGACGGAAGTACAGCCCGACGCCGTCGCCCCGCGCGTTCGCAGAGAGCGGGCCGGTGGTGGCCGGCAGCCCGGTGGGGAACGGGCCGAGCAGGGGGGCGTCCGGGGTCGGCCGCACCCAGGCCAGCACGCTCCGGGCCGTGGCCGCGTAGACGTGGCGCCGCCCCGCGGAGTCGGTGGCCGTGACCGGGTCGCCCTGCAGTCCGGCACCTCCGAGCGCCTGCCACGCGCCGAAGGGACCGTCCGGGGCCGCCTGCGAGCGGGCGCGCAGGGTGCGCGCGGAGTCGCGTACGTACACCGTCAGCCGGCCCGTGGGTTCCACGGCGACGGCCGGTGCGCTGATCGCCGAAGTGCCCGGTATGTCCTTCGTGTCCGGGGTGCCCAGCGACTGCCACGGGCCGAAGGCGCCGTCGGGCGCCGCCTGGACGGCGTACACGAGCGCACGCCCGTACCCCTGGGGCGTGGCGCCCAGGGTGGTGCGGGTGCCGAAGACGGCGACCCTCCCGTCGGGGAGCCGGGCCGCCGTCGCGCCCGCGTCGAGCCCGGCGCCGGGCAGGAACCGGGGCCCCTGCCAGGCGGACCCGGGACCGCCGCGCGTCCAGTACGCCATCCGGCCGTCCAGGACGGCGACGGCCCACAGCCGGCCGGCGACGCCCTCGGTCAGCCAGGAGGTGCCGTCACCCCGGCTGTAGCGGATGGCCCGGTTCCATCCGGCGCCGGTGGGCCGGGTCGCGGTCTTGCGGTCCCCGCAGCCGGCGGGGCTGCCGCACCAGTCCCGGTGGTCCGTCCAGGCGTAGGTCTTGAGGTAGCCGAGCTTCTCCTCGGCCGCCTGCGGGCCGAGCGTCGGGGGCAGGGAGCTGTTGGGGTAGCTCACGTAGTTCTGGACGGAGAAGTGCGGCCGCCCGGCGAAGCCGTCGCGCCCGGACCCCGCCCCGTTCGACTGTGCGTAGCGCTCGGCCGCCGCCTGTACGAACCGGGCGCCGTACACGTGGTCCTGGTGGTCGAGGAACGCGCCGCCCGGCGACCGGCCCGGCGTCGGGTCCTGCGTCCGTATCGTCGTCGGCCGGTACCGCGCGAAGACGCCCGCGATGGCCTCGACGGCCTGTTCCCTCGTGTACGAGAACGGCGCCCGGACCGGGGTCCCGGAGGTCAGCTGGGAGCCCAGGGCGGGGACCCTGCCGTCCCACAGGCCGCGCAGGCTGTCCGGATTGTCGTCGGAGATGCTGCGGGCCTCGCGCAGCTGCATCCACACCAGGCTGACGTGGGGCCTCGCGACGAGGACGTCCACCTCCGCGCCGCCCCCGCCGGCGGTGGGGACGGCCGTACGCCGCCAGGCGCTGGTGCGGTCCCCGGTGGCCATCTCCGCGTAGGCGGCCCGTATGCCGTTCTGCCGGGCCTCCGCGTAGGCGGCGCGGTCGGCGGGGCGCGCGGGGTCCTCCAGGTGCGGGCCGTGCGCCTCGTTGCGGCCGTCGGACTCGCCGGAGGTGAGGTAGACGGTGGCGACCTCGACGCCGGTGGATATGGAGCGGCTCAGGTCGGGGTTCATGAAGAACAGGTCGTCGTCGGGGTGCGCGACGACCTGGACGACCGTGCCCTTCGTCACACTCGGCCGCAGCGCCGCCCCGAGCGCGGTCGGCTCCGGCGCGCCGCCGCGCCCGTAGGCCCAGGTGGTCACCCCGGTGGCGCCGACGGCGAGCGCGGCGAGCAGGGCCGCGAGACGGGTGCGGCTGGCCAGGTACATCGATGACGCCTTGAGGATCGGTCCGGTGCGGAATTCCGCTGAGGGGGCGGGTCGGTGCCCTGGGGGCTCCACCGCTTCCGGAGGCGACCGGGGCCGATTGTGCCCCACGCGTTTGCGACTGACACAGCATCAAGCGGCATATGAAACCAAATCAAATTGAATGCACGTTTTCACCGAGATGCCCCATTTATTACGACTCGCCTCGGCGGTCCGGGCGGCCGGGGCAGCCGGGCGGTCCCTCCGGGTCGGGGCCGTCCGGGCTGGGCCGCCCTACCGCGCCCGGCCGGCCGGCGCCATGCTGGCCCCTCCGGTTCTGCCGGGGTTCCGGGGGACAGCGAGAGAGAGGGGGCGGGGGGTGTGGTCGATGACGTGGTCACGGAGCGCCTGCACCGGCGCATCCGGTCGGACTTCCCGGACGAGCAGGCCGCACGGGGTGTCGCCGGAGCCCTGCGGGCGCTGGTCGCGGACCTGGGGGCCGGCGGGATGCACGGGACGAGCGCCGAGCGGCTGGCGGCCGCCGTGCTGTTCGTCGCCCGCGGCGACGTCCGGCGGCTGCGGACGGCGGTGGCGACGGCGAAGACGGACTGGCGGGACCTGCTGGTATCCGCCGAACTGGCGACCGCGGACTGGCCCACCCGCCTGGACGGGGAACTGGGCCCGCTGGGCCCCGCCTGACCCCCACCCGCACACCGGCCGTCGCGGATCCGGGTGGCGGCCGGAGCAGGGCGCCCGAGCGCAGGCCGCGGCCGTTACCTGTCGGGTAATCGACCGCGCGGGCGGGGCGCCGCAGAGTGGGGGTACGGGTTCCGGGGTCGCGCACTCGACTCCGGGGCCCGTACCCGACCGGCGCGTCCCCCTCTCGACGGAGGCTGATCCCCCATGTCCGCAACCCTTCTCGGCAGCATCGCCCGCACCCCCGAGCCGCAGGTCGCGCTGCGTCGATTCCTCGCGCTCGACGCCGTGGTCACCACCGCCAACGGGGTCGCCTATCTGGCCTTCCCGGCTGCGCTCGGGCGGGTGCTCGGGGTCGGGGAGGGGCTGCTCCTCGGGCTGGGGGTCCTGCTGGCCCTGTACGGCGCCGGCGTCGGGTGGCTGGCCTCGCGGCGGCAGCCGCCCCGCCTCGCGGTGCGGCTGGTCGTCGAGGTGAACTACGCCTGGGCCGCACTGAGCCTGGTGGCGCTGGCCGTCTGGTTCGCGCCCACCACGGCGGGCCTGGTGTGGATCCCGGCGCAGGCCGCCGCCGTCGCCTCGTTCGCCGTACTCCAGCAGCTGGCGCTGCGGTCCGGCTCAACTCTCCAGTGAGCGCAGGTACTTCGCCGTCGCCGGGTCGGCCGGGAGCATCGTCTCGATGGCCAGCTCGGCGACGGTGACGTCCATCGGGGTGTTGAAGGTGGAGATGGACGACACGAAGGACAGCAGGCGTCCGTCGTGCTCGATCACGAGCGGCAGCGCGATGTACGCGACGGCTTCCGCCGGCTCCGCGTCGCCCGGCCTGTCCGTCACCGGGTACGCCGACACCTCCTCGTACAGCTCCCGCAGCTCCTGTGAGCGGGCCAGTGCGATCTGCCGTTCCATCTGGGCCAGCAGGTGACCGCGCCAGTCCCTGAAGTTGCGGATCCGCGGCGCGAGGCCCTCCGGGTGCAGGGTGATCCGCATCGCGTTCAGCGGCGGCGTCAGCAGGTGATCCGGCAGGCCCTCCAGCAGCATCGCGATGCCCCGGTTGGCCGCCACCACCGTGTACGTGCCGTCCACGATCAGGGCCGGGTACGGCTCGTAGCCGGTCAGCAGCCGCTCCAGCCCCTCGCGCAGGGCCGCCATCGCGGGGGCGTCGAGCGGGGTGTGCGCGTACCGGGGCGCGTAACCGGCCGCCACGAGCAGCGCGTTGCGGTCGCGCACCGGCACGTCGAGGTGGTCCGCGAGCCGCAGCACCATCTCCTCGCTCGGCCGCGACCTGCCGTTCTCCACGAAGCTGATGTGCCGGGACGAGGAGTCGGCGCGGCCCGCCAGCTCCAGCTGGCTGATGCCGCGCCGCTCCCGCCACGTCCGCAACAGCGCGCCCACGCCGGTCGTCGTCGTCATGCCCCGACGTTAGCCGAGCGCCGCAGCCCTCGCCGTCGCTCCCGCTCCCGCCGCCACCCCCGCCCTCACCCGAGGTCGAAGACGTTCGGCAGGCCGAGCCGGTGGCGCCACCGGTCGTGGCGCTTGGCCGACTCCACCTCCGGCGCCCGGTACAGCGGGCGCACCGTGCACCGCCGAGCCGCCGAACCGTCGCGGTCCAGCAGGGAGTTGACGGCGGCGCGGGCCGAGGCGTTGGCGCCCTCCATCGTCGCGAGGTCGATGTCCACCGCCACGTAGTCCCCGCTGAGGAAGAAGTTCGGCACCCGGGTGCCCGCGGTCGGCCGGTTGTGGAAGGTGCCGACGGGGTGGATCAGCAGCTCGTCCTCGTTGGTGGGGTTCGGGGTGCCGAGGCCGTCCACGCCCGGATCCAGGAACCACGAGTGCAGCCGGGAGTCCGACAGCAGGGTCCTCCCGGTGTCGTTGAGGGAGGCCTTCAGCTGCGCCCACACCTCGCGCGCCACCTCCTCGCGGGTGCACTGCTTGGCCGTCTTCCCGTACAGGATCCCGGGCTTGTCCCACTCCGAGATGTCCACTGACAGGCAGTCGGCCACCGTGCCGTCGCCGTAGTCGGCGGGGAAGTTCCGGGTGGGCCAGTGCTCGGCCTGCTGGATCGCCGTCAACGACCAAGGGGAATCGATGCAGTTGAGATGGCCGTGGACCAGCTCCGCCCGCTCGGTCAGGTAGAACTGGATGCCGGTCATCCAGTCCGTCTTCAGCCGGTCGCAGCGCCCCAGCATCGGATCGGCCGCCCGCAGCCCCGCGCTCCAGGTCCGGCGGGCGTGCTCCACCGGCAGCGCGGAGACGTAGTGGTCGGCGGTGACGGTCCGCGGGGCGCCGTCCGGGTCCGACACGGCCACCCCGCTCACCCGGCCGCCGCCGTACCGCACCTCCCGTACGGTCCAGCCGATCCGGAACTCCACGCCCAGCGAGCGCAGATGGGCCTCCCACGGGTCGATCCACGCCTCGTTGGTCGGCAGGTCGAGGATGCGGTCCGGCGGGCCGTCCGCGCCGCGGCCCAGCAGGTTGAAGACGAAGGCCTCGCCGAGGGTCCCGACGGTACGGGTGGAGGCCTCCTCGGCCTTGGTGGCCACGATGTTGCGGGTCACGCCGATCGCGAGGATGCGCTGGTACTCCTGCGACATCCGCGCGGCGCGCACGAAGTCCCACCAGGGGGTCCGCTCCCACACCTCGTCGCGCCGCTCGTCACAGCTGGTCAGGAAGACGAGCGCGCGGTTCACGAAGTACGCGGTCTCGTGCGGCGGCAGCCGGACCAGCGACTGCAGGATCCCGGTCAGGGCGCGCCGCAGCTCCTCCGGCGTCAGCTCCGCGGGGGAGTGGGCGGGCCACGGGATCGGGGCGCGTAGGTCCTCGCGGCCGCCGGCGCGGGCGAACATCATCTCGCGCGGGGCGACGAGGTTGTCCCACACGCCGTTGGCGTTGCCGGGGAAGGGGATGCGCCGCAGGGTGTCGGGCAGGTTGTGGTAGATGCCGGGGATGAAGCGGAAGCCGTGCTCGGCGGGGAGCGGCCGCCGTCCGCCGCGGGCGCTGCCCGGTACGTCCATGCTGCGGGCCTTGCCGCCGAGCGCCCGGCGCTCGTACACCGTGACGGCGTACCCGCGCTCGGCCAGCTCGTGCGCGGCGGTCAGGCCGGCCACGCCGCCGCCGAGGACGGCCACGGTCCGCGGCGGGCCGGCGGCCGGAGCGGCGGCGGCCGGCGTCGCGAGCGCCCCGACCGCGCCGAGCGCCCCGACCGCGGGCAGGGCCCCGGCGGTGGCGGCCGCCCCCGCGCCCGCGCCCGCGATGAACGTACGCCTGGAACTGCCCGTGTCCTTCATTCCCATGCCCCTGCCGCTGGTTACCGCTGGTAACAGTCATGTCCGGCGCAGGAGCATAGGAGGGGCGCACCGGTGCGCGGAAGACACAGGAGCACCCGGGTGCACTATGGCGCGAAAGGGTCGTCGCGGCGCACGCTGTGGGAACCTTGACATCCCGTCATGAGGAGAAGGAGCCGCCCGATGCCGAGTGAGCCGCTGTCGCAGAAGGAGATCGAGGACCGGCTGCGGGAACTCCCCGGCTGGGCCTTCGAGGACGACCGCATCATCCGCACCTACCGGCTGGGCACGCACTTCGCCGCGAGCGCCCTGGTCGCCCACATCGCGGCCGTCCAGGACGAGTTGAACCACCACTCGGACCTGACCCTCGGCTACGACACCGTCCGCGTGTCGGTCAACAGCCACGACGCCGGCGGCGCCGTCACCGAGACCGACTTCGCGCTCGCGGAACGGGTCGAGTCCCTCGCCCCGGCCCACGGCGCGAGCTGATGCCGTCCCACGCGCCGACAGCCCCGTCCCTGCTCGACTACGACGCCGAGGCCGAGGCCTACGACGCCACCCGCGGCGGCGCCCCGAGGGCCGGGGCCGCCGCGGCGGCGCTCCTCGGCCGCCTCCCCGCGTCCACCCGCACCCTCATGGACCTGGGCTTAAGCTGCGGAACCGGCATCGTCACCGCCCGGCCCGCCCGTCCCGGCCTGCGCGTCCTTGGGGCGGACAGCCCGCGCGCGACCGCCGCCGCGCTGCTCGCGGGGCAGTACGCCTCCCGCGTCCGCCCGCGCGGCACCACCGCGCGGGAACTGGCGGCCCTGCTGGAGCGCCTGCCCGGTCCGGACGCGCCGCGCGCGGAACCGGATTACCTCGTACGGAGCTCCGTACGCGTCGGCTGGCGGCCCCGGAGGCGGCGGCCGGGCTCCCTCCGGCCGCCGCCGCCGCTACACCCGCTCCAGCCGCCACCACTGGCCCGGCGAGTCGGTGTCCTCGCACTGGCGGGCCCGGCCCTCCGCGTCCGCCTCCAGCGGGAGACCGCTGATGGCGGCGACCAGCGAGACGACGCCTGGGGCGTCGAGGTGCTCCTCGACCAGCCACTCCTGCGCCCCGAAGGCGTTCGCCTTCCACACCTGGACGCGGGCGCCGCTCTCCGTCGAGGCGTTCGCCACGTCCAGCCGCCTGCCGTTGTGGACGCTCACCAGGTGGAACAGGCCCCCGCCCGCGTGCACGGGCGAGACCTCCCACCGCACCGCCTCCGGCACCGGGCCTGCGGGCGCGACCACCACCCGGTTGCCGGCCTCCACCTGGAGGAGGAGCCCACTGGCGACGTTGCGGACCTGATAGGTCCCGTCCGGGACGTTCACGCGCGCGAGTCCCCCGGCCCTCAGACGTCGAAGACGGACGGGTCCGGCCCGATCCGGCGGCCCGCCGCGCCCGCGCCCAGCGCGTCCAGCGCCGCGACGTCGTCGGCGTCCAGCTCGAAGCCGAACACGTCCAGGTTCTCCCGGATCCGGGCCGGGGTCACCGACTTGGGGATCACGACGTTCCCGTGCTGGAGGTGCCAGCGCAGTACGACCTGCGCGGCGGAGCGCCCGTGCCGGGCGGCGATCGCGGCCACCGCCGGCAGCGTCAGCAGCTCCTTGCCCTGGCCCAGCGGGGACCAGGCCTCGGTGATGATCCCGCGCTCCGCGTGCAGGGCGCGCAACTCGGTCTGCGGGAAGAGCGGGTGCAGCTCGATCTGGTTCACGGCGGGCACCAACGCGCTCTCCGCGGCGAGCCGGTCCAGGTCCGCAGGGCGGAAGTTCGACACGCCGACCGCCTTGGCGCGGCCGCTCTCCGCGAGCTCCTCGAAGGTCTTCCAGATGGCCAGGAAGTCGTCGCGCATCGGGCGCGGCCAGTGGATCAGGTACAGGTCGACGTGGTCCAGGCCCAGCTTCGCCAGCGAGTCGTCGAACGCGCGGAGCACCTCGTCGCGCCCCCACGTCCGCGACGGGCCGTTCCACAGCTTGGTGGTGACGAACAGCTCCCCGCGCGGTACGCCGGAGCCCGCGAGGGCCCTGCCGGTGCCGGCCTCGTTGCCGTAGACGGCCGCCGTGTCGACGCTGCGGTAGCCCGCTTCCAGCGCCGTGGCGACGGCCTGCTCCGCCTCCTCGTCCGGCACCTGCCAGACGCCGTAGCCGAGCTGGGGCATGAGCGTGCCGTTGTTGAGCTGGATGGTGGGGACCTGGTTCACGTCTGGCCGTTCCCTCGCGTCGGTTCGGTTGCGTCGTACGGGGGCGGCAACCGGCCTCCCGTACGACGTATTCCCGCCACGCGGGGGCACCCGTCCCCCTACGGAGGGCCTCCCCGTCAGGAGGTCCCCAGGTACGCCTCCCTCACCGACGGGTCGGCCCGCACCTGCGCCGCGGTCCCCTCGGCCAGCACCGTTCCGAGGTCCAGGACCACGACCCGCGTGCACAGGTCCATCACGAACGCCACGTTGTGCTCGACCAGCAGCACCGCGCAGCCCTCCTCCCGCGCGAGGCGCCGGATCACCGCCGCGAGCCGCTCCCGCTCGGGCGCCGACATGCCCGACGCCGGCTCGTCCAGCAGCAGCACGCGCGGCGGGTCGGCCACCGCGCGGGCCAGCTCCACCATCCGGGCCTGCCCGACGGGCAGCCCGCCCGCGTACGAGGCGCCGAGCGCGCCGATCCCGCAGCCCGCCAGCACCCGCTCGCCCCGGGCCCGCCGCTCCCGCTCCCGGGCCCGCCGGGCGGGGAAGGCCAGCAGGTCGGCGCCGATGCCGCCCCCGCCGCCCCGCCACTCCTGCGCCACCAGCACGTTGTCGGCCACGCTGAGCTGGCCGAACAGCTGCTGGCGCTGGAAGGTCCGGCGCATCCCGTGCCGGGCCCGCCAGACGGGGGAGCGGCGGGTGATGTCGGCCCCGTCGAGCAGGATCCGCCCCCGGTCGGGCCGCCGGATGCCGGACAGCACGTCGAACAGCGTGGTCTTCCCGGCCCCGTTCGGCCCGATCAGCCCGCACACCTCTCCGGCCCGGACACCGAGGTCCACCCCGGTCAGGGCCCGGACACCGCCGAACCGGACGCTGACGTCCGCGGCCCGGAACACGTCACCGCTCATGTCGCCATCCCCAGGTAGGCCTCGGTGAGCCGGTCCGCCTCCACCTCGGCCCGCGGGCCGCACCAGGAGACCCGGCCCTGCGCGAGGTACGCGACCGTGTCCGCGATCCCGAGGATCCCGGCCGCCTTCTCCTCCACCAGCAGCAGCGCCGTCCCGGCCCCGCGGAGCTCGGCCAGCAGCGCGTACACCTCCTCCACGACCCGCGGGGCCAGCCCGAGCGAGGGCTCGTCGGCGATCAGCACCTCGGGCGGCCGCTGCAGCAGCGGTGCCAGCGCCAGCATCTGCTGCTCCCCGCCGGACAGGGACCCGGCGGCGACCCCGCGCCGCTCCCCGAGGCGGGGGAAGCGGTCGTAGACGGCGGTCCGGGCGCCGGCGTCCCGGAGGTACAGCGCGAGGTTCTCCTCGATGGTGAGCGCGGGGAAGATCCCCCGGCCCTCGGGGGCGAGCAGCACCCCGGCCCGAGACCGGCGCACGGGCCCGTCCCGCGTCGCGTCCCGCCCGGCCACCCACACGCTCCCGCCCGCGGCGGGCAGCAGCCCGGCGGCCACCTTGCAGGCGGTGCTCTTCCCCGCCCCGTTGGGGCCGAGGACGGCGAGGATCTCCCCCCGCCGGACCACGAGGTCCACCCCGTGCAGGACGAGCCCGCCGTCGTACCCGGCGGTGACCCCGCGCAACTCCAGCGCGGGGCGCGCGGCGGCCGGGACCGGGGGCGGGGGCGCCGTCCGGCGGGGGCCGGGGACGGCGCCCGCGGGGGGAGCCGGTGCCGACCCGCGGTCCGGTGCCGACCCTCGGTCCGCGGCTGCGGCGGGGTCCGGAGCTGGGCTCGGGGCCGGGGCCGGGGCCGGGAAGGTGCCCGCCGTCCCGGCGCCCGCGGCCCGCCTGCGCGCCCACCGCACCGGAACCGCGGCGCAGTAGCCGTCGGGATCGTTGGCGAGGGCCAGGCCGGCCAGGCCGAACAGGATCACCGGCAGGTGGGCCGACTCCGTCACGTAGTCCGCGAGCAGCCGCGGCGCGACGGCGAACACCAGCCCCGCCACCACCGCGTACTGCGGCCTGCGCACCCCGGCCGCCACCACCACGGCCAGCCACACCAGCCCCGTCATCGCCGTGAAGTCGGTCGCGGTGATCCGGGTGTTGTACGAGGCGTACAGCACGCCCCCGAACCCGGCCAGCCCCGCCGACAGGGTGAACATCAGCAGCTTCGTCCGCAGGACCGACACCCCCGAGGCCATCGCCGCCGCCGGAGCCGACCGTACGGCCAGCATCGCCCTCCCGGACGGCGAGTTCCGCAGCGCGCTCAGCCCCGCCGCCACCACCCCGACCAGGACGACCAAGGCCACCCCGAGCGCCCGGTCATCCGACAGGTCCACCGGCCCGAACACCGGCCGGGGGATCGACCACCCCGCGTCCCCGTTGCGCAGCCACCGCAGCTGGAACAGCATCTGGTCGGCCAGGAACGCCAGCGCCAGCGTGGCCAGGGCCAGGGAGCGGCCCCCCAGCCGCAGCGCGGGCAGCGCGACCAGCGCCCCCAGCACCGCGGCCACGCAGGTGCCCACCGCCAGCGCGGCCACGAACGGCCAGCCGCGGCTCATGAGCAGCCCCGCCACCAGCGCGGCCCCCGTGACGAAGGTGCCCTGGGCCAGGGACACCATCGCGCCGAGCCCGGTCACCACCGTGAAGGACATGAACACCAGGGCGATCGCCAGCCCCTGGGCCAGCAGCCCGCTCCAGAACGGTGTCGTCACCGTGTAGAACGCCGTGCCCAGCAGCACGGCGCCCGCCGCCCACCCGCCCCACCGCCGTGCCCACGACGCCCCGGCCAGATGGTCCACCGGCGGCGCGTCCACGGCCGGGGTCCCCGCGGTCCGGGCCCTGCGGGTCAGGACCAGCAGCCCGCCGAACAGGATGAGGAAGGGCACCGCCGTGCGCAGCCCGGTGATGTCCTCGGCGAAGGAGGCGTACCCGGCGACGAGGTTCTGCAGCACGCCCAGTCCGAGCCCGCCGGCGAACGCGAGGGGCACCGACGCGAACCGCCCGATGACCGCGGCTGTCGCCGACACGAACAGGAACAGCGTGAAGTCGTGCGCAGAGAGCCCCAGCAGCGGCGTCGCCAGTACGCCCGCCAGCCCGGCCAGCCCCGACGCGATCATCCACGCCACCGACGAGAGCCGGTCGGCGCTGATGCCGCGCAGCTCGGTCAGCGAGCGGTTGTCGACGGCCGCCCGCAGCCGCAGCCCCAGCCGCGTGTGCCGCATCAGCACCCACAGGGCGACCGCCACCAGCGCCGTCACCACCCAGGTGATCAGCTGGTCGGAGTCGATGCCGACGCCCTCGGCGAGCTGCCAGGAGACCGCGGGGCTCGGGCCCACCCCCGGCAGCCCGAACTGGTTCTCCGCCGGCTTGACGGGCGCGCCCGCGTCCGCGAGCAGCTCCACCGCCCACAGCCCGGCGGCCGGCAGCGCCACCAGCAGTCCGATGGTCGCGACGATCTGCGCGGCCTCGCCGACCCGCGCGAGACGGCGGAACATCAGCCGGTCCAGCCCCCACCCGAGCCCGGGCGCCAGCACGAACACCACCAGCAGCGCCGCCGGTACGGCCGGCCAGCCCAGACCGGAGTGCAGTTCGTAGAAGGTCAGCGCGCACAGGTAGGCGGTGGCCCCGTGGGCGAAGTTGAACAGCCCGGACGCCGAGTACGACAGTACGAGCCCGGTGGCCAGCAGCGCGTACAGGGCGCCGGAGACCAGACCGCTCAGCACGAAGACGAGCAGATCTCCCATTCGGCTGCCCAGCCCCTACGTGAAGGGGACGGGTTCGTGGCACTTGAAGGGAACGGACACCTTGTACGTGCCGTCCTTCAGCTGGACGAGCGCCCCGCAGCCGAAGCTTTCCTTCTGCCCCTTGGGCTCGGCCCGGTCGCCGACGAGCGTGCCGGTGTCGGAGAAGCCCTGCGCGGCGGCCTGGAAGGACTCGACGGTCAGGTCCTTGCCCGCCTTCTGCGCGATGGACAGGAAGAGGTCGGCCGACATGTAACCGGTCAGCATGTGCATGTTCAGGGGCGGCGGGTCCTGGCCGCCCGCCGCGGCCTTGATGTCGGCCTTGAACTGCGCCATCTTCGGGTTGTCCGACTCGAAGGGCTCGAATTGGAGCAGTACGTGCACCCCGTCGAGGGCCTGCTTGGTGGCCTCCTTCGCGAGCAGGCCGGGGTCGTAGTCCGTGGGGTCGGAGATCAGGCCCTTGTAGCCGGCCCGCTTGAGCGCCGTGAACAGCCCGATGTTGTTGGGCGTCTGCATGACGGAGACGACGGCGTCGGGCGCCTTGCCGCCGTTGCTCTCCATGATCTCCTTGACGTACGCGGACCAGTCGCTCGGGACGGCGGTGGCGGGCACGGAGGCCTTGGCGTACGCGACGGTGAACCCGGCGCCGGCGAACCCCTGCTGGAAGGTGCGGATGCCGAACTTCCCGGCGTCGCTGTCGTTCGCGATGACCGCCACCGACTTGCCGGCGGCCCCGCCGAGCACCTGGCCGATGCCCTCGGGCCACGTCTGGTTGAGGGTGCCGCCGGGGGAGGGGACCAGGCAGCCGTTGAAGCCGTAGATGTACTTGGGCCCGCAGAAGGAGGGCAGGGTGCCCCAGCCGAAGGTGGGGACCTTCTCCTGTTCCAGGAAGTCGGCGCCGGAGAAGGTCACCGAACTCATGGGAGAGACCGCGAAGACCTTGTCCTGCTGGACGAGCTTGCGGGCGGCCGCCATGTTCTTCGCCGGGTCCTGGCCGTCGTCCTCCGCCCCGAGGTAGTCGATCATCCGGCCGTTGACCCCTCCCTCTGCGTTCGCCCTCAGGTAGCGGGCCTTGGCCCCGAGGTCGGTGTCCTTCTTGCTGTAGCCGCTGGCGGTGGTCATCGACACGATGCCGCCGACCTTGATCGAGTCCGCTGTGACGCCGCGGGAGGTCCCGCCGGACGCACCGGGGGCCGCCTTGTCGGGGGTGGCGGCGGAGTTGCAGGCGCAGACGAGCGCGAGGGCCGCCGCCGCGGCGGCCAGGGTGCGGATCGGTCGCAACATCGAGGGGTTCCCTCCGGTCGGGATCCCCGCATTCTGTGGGCGACCTGACGGATCGTCAATATTGCTGACGAGGTAAAGTGATGGACCGTCAGATAATCGCCGGGCTGTGATGTTCAGGCCCGGTACAGCGCCGCCACCTCCGTCGCAAACGCCTTCTCGATCGCCCGCCGCTTCAGCTTCAGCGAGGGCGTCAGCAGGCCGAGCTCCTCGGTGAACTGCCCCGGCAGCACCCGGAACGTCCGGATCGCCTCCGCCTGTGAGACCAGGGTGTTGGCGGCCACCACCGCCCGGCGGACCTCCGCGGTCAGCTCCGGGTCGTGCACCAGGTCCCCCGCCGGCCGCTGCGCCAGGCCGCGCATCGACAGCCAGTGCGCGATGCCCTCCGCGTCCAGGGTGAGCAGGGCCGCGATGTACGGCCGGTCGTTGCCCACCAGCACGCACTGCGACACCAGCGGATGCGAACGCACCCGCTCCTCCAGGGCGGTGGGCGAGACGCTCTTGCCGTTGGAGGTCACCAGGATCTCCTTCTTGCGCCCGGTGATGGTGAGGTAACCGTCCCCGTCCAGCCGCCCCAGGTCCCCGGTCGCCAGCCACCCGCCGCGCAGCACCGCCTCCGTCGCCGGCGGATCGTTGAGGTACCCGGAGAACACGTGGCCGCCGTGCAGCCACACCTCCCCGTCGTCGGCGATGTGCACCGAACTGCCCGGGATCGGCGGGCCCACCGTGCCGTACTTCGTCGCCCCCGGCGGGTTCGCGGTGGCCGCCGCACTCGACTCGGTCAGCCCGTACCCCTCGAACACCGTGATCCCGGCGCCGTCGAAGAACAGCCCGAGCCGCCGCGACATGGCGGACCCGCCCGACATGGCGTGCCGCACCCGGCCGCCCATCGCCTCGCGGACCCTCCCGTACACCAGCTTCTCGAAGAGCTGGTGCTGCACGCGCAGCCCCGCCGACGGCCCCGGCCCGGTCCCGAACGCCCTCGCCTCGCGCGCCTCCGCGTACCGTACGGCCGTGTCCACCGCCCGGTCGAAGAGACCCCGGCGCCCCTCCACCTCCGCCTTGCGGCGGGCCGCCGCGAACACCTTCTCGAAGACGTGCGGCACCCCCAGCACGAAGGTCGGCCGGAACGCGGCCAGGTCCGGCATCAGTTCGGCGGCCGCCAGCACCGGCTGGTGCCCGAGCTTGACCCGCGACCGTACGGCCGCCACCTCCACCATCCGCCCGAAGACGTGGGCCAGCGGCAGGAACAACAGCGTGGACGGCCGCTCGCCCGGACCGGCCTGGAAGACCGACTCCCAGCGGCTCACCATCGTGTCGGCCTCGTACATGAAGTTGGCGTGGGTGAGCACGCACCCCTTGGGCCGGCCGGTGGTCCCGGAGGTGTAGATCACGGTGGCGACGGCGTCGGGCGTCACCGCGCCCCGGTGCCGGTGCACCACGTCCTCGGCGACCCCCCGCCCGTCGGCGACGAGCGCGTCCAGGGCCCCGGCGTCGAGCTGCCACAGCCGCCGCAGACCGGGCAGCCGGTCGATGGCCGAGCCCACGGTCATGGCCTGGTCCTCGTTCTCCACGACGCAGGCCACGCAGCCGGAGTCCTCCAGGATCCAGTGCACCTGCTCGGTGGAGGAGGAGGGATAGACGGGGACCGGCTGCGCCCCGATGGCCCACAGCGCGAAGTCGAAGAGCGTCCACTCGTACCGGGTACGGGACATCAGCGCGACCCGGTCCCCGAACCGCACGCCCTGGGCCAGCAGGCCCTTGGCCAGGGCGAGCACCTCGGCCGCCAGCTCGCCGGAGGTCACGTCCGTCCACTCGCCGGCCGTCTTGCGGCCGAGTACGACACGGCCCGGGTCCTGGTGTGCGTACTGGAAGACGACGTCGGCCAGGCCGCCGACGGGCGGGCCCGTGACGACGGGTGGGACGGTGAACTCGCGCAAGGGCCCGCTCCTCTCCGCACAGCGCGGCGACGCTACCCCACGCCTGTCGGCAGTTGATCAGCCGCCGAACACCTCCACAAGACCTCCGCAGGGGGCGCGGGGGGTGGGGTGCGGGAGCGGGGAGGGGCGCGCGGCGGGGGCGGGGGCCGGTGGCGCGGGCCGGTGGGGGGCGGGCGGGTGGAGCGGCCGGTGGCGCGGGCGGGTGGGGTGGTTCGCCGTGGCGGGGGGGGTCTCTATGTCCTTCGTCAAGGACGTGGTGCCGGGTATGAGGTTGTTTGGGGTGGTCATGCGGCGAGGGTGATGGTGGGGGTTCTGGACTCGTAG